>JABCOX020000064.1 GCA_013333395.2 Clostridiales bacterium
GATAAACTTGATAGAAATGTTCCTAAAATAGCTGATAGATTAAAAAATTAATGGAGGAATATTAATGCTAATTGCTTTAGCGGGTGTGACAGGAGTTGGAAAAAGTTTTTATTCTCAAGAAATTGAGAATAATTTTAAGATTAAAAAGATTCACACAATTAGAACTAGACAAATGAGGGCTGGTGAGATTAATGGTGTTACGGGATATTTTATGACTGAAGATGCACTTGATAATGAAAATGCAAAAGGTAATATTGCAATTGATTTTTCGGAGTTTGGTGGTAGATATGCTTATTTGAAATCAGAAGTATTTTCTGATGATGATTATGTTTTTGAAATGCATTATACTCATATTGATGGTTGGAAGAAGATTAAACCTGATATGATTTCAATTTATATATTACCTACTAATATT
Organism: Clostridiales bacterium; assembly: GCA_013333395.2. GTDB lineage: Bacteria > Bacillota > Clostridia > TANB77 > CAG-508 > CAG-793. The sequence continues at coordinate 416 of JABCOX020000064.1, forward strand.
GAAGATGCTATCAAAAATATTAAGCAGAGAAATTTGCCCAAAGATAAAGAAGATGAGAGAATTAAAGAAGTTTATGAACAGTATAATAATTTTATAAATGATAAAAAATTACAGGAAAAATATGATTATATTGTGTATAATGATTTTAATAATGATTCTAGAAATAAATTAATGAATCTTATAGAAAGGATTATTGATAAATGAAGTTTTTTGCTGTAAATGAGGATTTTGAAAGTATTATTAAAAAATCATTGGAAAGTGTTAATGATGAATTAAAATCAATGAAGCCTATTTCTACTGGATGGACTAATATTGTTTATAAAGTTTATGGGAATAAAGGTGAATATTATTTTAGATTTCCAAGGGATGAATTTTGGACTAGAACTATTGTGAAAGATTGTCAATTTGCCCAATATATTCATGGTAAAACTGATTTTGATACAGTTGATTTGAAGTTAATGAATGATGGTAATGGTAGATTTTATTCGTTTCATAAAGAAATACCTGGAAAGCCTTTGACTGATGTTATGAATGAGTTGACTGATGAAGAACTTGATGATGTTTCAAAGGATATTTCAAAGTTTATGTTTCAATTGCATAAACTAGAGAAAAGTAATGAAATTTTTGATGTTCACAATATTCCAACTGATTTGCAAGGTTTTGTAGATGAACTTCTTAATATACATCTTTCAAAAGAAGATATGGAATTTTGGAAAGTTCATAATTTTAAGGCATTGGATCATGATTGTTTAGTTCATGGTGATTTTAATGCAAGTAATGTGTTGGTGGATGATAATAATAAATTTAAAGCGGTAATTGATTTTGGTTTTGGGGGATATGGTAATAAATATCATGATATTTCTAGAATTATTGGAAGATGTCCTGCTAGATTTAAAAATCCAATTGTTATGCATTATGAGAATATTTCTGGTAATAAGCTTGATACGGATATTTTGGATGAAAATATTGATATTTGGTCTAATATTGATCAGGGATATATTAATTATATGGAGAAAAATTTAGGAAAATAATATGTTTGATATAGATGAGAATATTCGATTAAATCAGGATTTAGTTAATAGAGTTAATGAAATTGGAAATACAATTAAAATTGATGAGATTACTGATAGATTGAATGAATTAGAAAAAAAGACTGAAGATAATGATTTTTGGAATAATACTGAGGAGTCATCAGTTGTTTTAGCTGAAATTAGTAGTTTAAAAAGTAGGATTTCTAAATATAATGATGTTAAAGATTCTATTTTAAATGATTCTGAAATATTGGAAATGCTTAAAATGGAATCTGATGAAGAATTGGAAAAAGAAATTGTAAAAAGTATTGCCGAAAATACTGAGAAGTTGGAGAATTTAGAAATTCAAGTTCTTTTTTCTGATAAATATGATAATTCTAATGCTATTATTACAATTCATCCGGGGGCAGGTGGCACTGAGGCGATGGATTGGGCTGATATGCTTTATAGGATGTATTCTAGATGGGCTGATAAACATGGTTTTAAGCTTGAGGAATTGGATTATTTAGCGGGTGAGGAAGCTGGAATTAAATCTGTTACTTTTTTGGTTTCGGGTGAATATGCATATGGGTATTTAAAATCTGAACATGGAGTTCATAGACTTGTAAGAATTTCTCCTTTTGATTCTGGTGGTAGAAGGCATACATCTTTTGCATCTGTTGAAATCTTACCTGAAATTAAATCAATTAATGATGTTGAGATTAGGCCGGATGATATTAAAATGGATGTTTATAGGGCTTCTGGAGCAGGTGGCCAACATGTTAACAAGACTTCATCTGCAGTTAGATTGACTCATATTCCAACAGGTATAGTGGTTGCTTGTCAAACCCAGAGAAGCCAATTTCAAAATAAGGATTATGCGATGAAAATGCTTGTTTCTAAATTGATTCATATTAAGGAACAGGAGCATAGGGAGACTATTAATGATTTAAAGGGTGTTCAGATGGATATTGCATGGGGAAGTCAAATTCGTTCATATGTATTTTGTCCATATACATTGGTTAAAGATCATAGAACAAACTACGAAATTGGTGATGTTCAAAAAGTTATGGATGGTTATATAGATCCTTTTATTTTTGAATATTTAAAATATAATAAACAAAGTACTTAACTTTTATATTTTGTTATGGTATTATACAGGTATGAAACAAAGGAGGAAATTTTTTATGGAAAATTATTTTAAAAAATCAAGTTTAATTTCATTAATTTTATCTGTAGTAATATTTGTTATTGCTGCTAGTTTAATAGTTGCACCAATTAGCGTTGCATCTAATTTAGTTGTTACTTTGGGATATGTTTTAATTGCAGCAGCTGTATCACATTGCTTATCATACTTCTTAACAAGAAATGAAACTAATTTATTAAATTTTGAGCTTGCACAATCAATACTTTCATTAATTTTAGGGTTTGTATTAGTATTTAACCCAACTGGGACTATAACAGCAATAGCAGCTTTTGTTGGAATTTACTTAATTGTTAATTCAGTGTTCAAAATTCAATTGTCTTTAAATATTGCAACAAAGAAAGTAAATAAATGGGGAGTGCTATTAGCAGCTGGAATAATTGAATTAGTATTTGCGTTATTATTAATGTTTATGCCATTTCAAACAATTAGATTTTTATTGATGATAGTTGGCTCATTCTTAGCTATAACACAGTTATTTGATATTTATAGTGACTTTTTTGTATTATATAGACTTAATGAAAAATTATAAAATAAAAAACCAGGATGTTAGAAATAACATTCTGATTTTTTTATTATGGGGAGTTCTTTGAACTTCCTATTTATTTTTTTGTAAAATTTGCAAGAGGATTACTTTCAATTGCATTTCTTACTTGTTCATTATCAACATGTGTATATATTTCAGTTGTTGATATACTTTGATGTCCAAGTAATTCTTGCAATGCGCGGATATCTACTTGACCATATTTATACATTAGAGTTGCTGCAGTATGTCTAAGTTTATGTGTTGAGTATTTGGTTGAGTCTAGACCGGCGCGATCAAGCTCTTTTTTTACTATTAGTTCTACTGTTCTTTTGCTAATACGTTTTCTATAATTGCTAAGGAATAGGGCCTTATCCGAATTTAAATTATCTTTTTTAGGCATTTTAGGACGAACTGATAGATAATTATTGATTGCATTAATACATGCTTTATTTAAGTAAATTGTACGTTCTTTATTTCCTTTACCAATAACGGTCAATAGTGATTCATCAAATTTAATATCGGAAATATTGATTCCTACTAATTCTGATAAACGCATGCCACAGTTTAAAAATAGAGTAATTATGGCAAAGTCTCGTTCCGAGTTTTTAGAGTCATCGCTACCTGAGGATTGGAGTAATTTTTGAGAATCTTCAAGTGTTAAATATTTTGGAAGTCTTTTATCTAATTTTGGTGTTTCTAAGTTTTGCGCTGGATTGTTTGCTAGTACTTGTGTTGTTATTGTTAGATATTTAAAAAAAATTCTAATTGTTGATATTTTTCTAGCGCAGGTTGCAGGACCACATTTTCTTGTTATTGACATATATGAAATGAATGCATGTATATCATCTTGTTTTATTTGACTTAAGTAGTTTGCGTCAATTCCTTTAATTTTAATTTCTGAAAATTCTTTTGAATTATCATCATGGAAGTGATATCTCATATATTTTAAGAATAAATTTAGGTCTGAATTGTATTGTTCTACTGAGTTTGGTGATTTTTTTTGATACACTAAACAATAGTCTAAAAATTTATTTAATAATTGTGGATTTTCTTCTGTTCTAATCATTTATACACCTCTTTTGTTTATATGTTTGAGTATATATTAATGTTGAATTAAATTCAATTCAATAGATGGACTTTTTTTAGATTTTTTTATATAATTGTTTTGGAGGTATTTATGAAAGGAATTGATATTTTAGTAGAACAACACGAAAATGTTTTGGTTTTTGTAGATGTTGTTAAAGATAAATGTTTAAAAATTTTCAACAAAGAAGAGGAGGTTGACTTAGAATTCTTTAATAAGGTTATTGATTTTGGTAAAAATTATGTTGATGCACATCATCATAAAGAAGAGGAAGATATCTTATTTAGAGTTATGGTTGATACTCTTGGAGAATCAATTGCTCATATTATTAATGATGCAATGTTATTTGAGCATAATGTTGGTAGAATGTATTTAATGAATTTAAAATATGCTATTCAAGAATATGAAATGTTTAATGAAGATGTTTATAAGTTAGCAATTGTATCAAATGCATTTGGTTATGTTTCTATGATGGAAGAACATATCAACAAAGAAAATGAAGTGTTGTATCCATATGCTGATAAAAATTTGGATGCAAAAGATCAAGATTTTGTTAATGATGAAATTGATAAATATGAAGTTAATGCTGATAAGGTTGGAATTCAATCTCAATATTTAGCGATTTTAAATGAGTTAAAAAACATGTAATTGACAAATCTTAAGTATTATGTTAATATATAATTATCTTGTTTAGTTACATGATTGCTCAAGTGAGCAGAAAGGAGAAACATGGAAAACGTGTCTCGGGTCTCTTATGCAAATTTGAAGGCTTTTCGCCACTATGATACTCTTTTTGGAGAGGATTTGGGTCGAGAAGAGTGCAAGATTGAAAGGGACTTTGACAAGAACAGGATTGCAGTGAACTGCGAGTTCACTACGAATCCGGATGAGGAGCGTCTTCTTAGAAGTTATCATCTTCATTTTGCTAAATTGACTGAGGATAATATCCAAAGTAAGTTTAGTGTGAGTTTGAAGATGATCCATGCTATTACGGTTAATGGAACTGCTCGTCAGCCTATTACGATTGTGTTTAAGAAAATCGGAAAGGGTGAGATGGTTTCAAGTAAGGTATGGCTGGAAGTTGGAAAGGTTACTAATATCTCTTATTGTGATGAGCCGCTTGAGTGGGTGGCGATATATTTTAATCGCAAGAGAGATGGATTTACCGTTTTAGCTTCTAGAATTGAGATGGAGATTGCTACTTGATATTTTTTGTGTTTTTGACGCTGGGTTTCCAGCGTCTTTTTTAATGATTGACAAAATTGCTATAAAGTGGTAACATAAAGATTGTCGTAAATGTGGTGTTTTTTCATCCTCTAATGAGGAGAAAGGAGCAAAATGGATCACCAATCTTTAGTATCCTCGCAGCATCTCGCTGTATGGGAAATTGTTAGGCCTGATGCGCATGAGCCTATCAAAAAGACAAAGAAAGTGGAGCGTAATCTTGAAGAGAACACAATCTCTTTGGAATGGGGGTTTTCCACTAAAAGGATGGACGATGCTTTTCGAGCATATGAAGTGGAATTGACTGACATCTTTCGAAGAAAGGTTTCTGTTGAGATTTTTCAAGAGGCAGTTTTAAAGATTTCGCCTAAATATGATCAGAAGGTTGAGTTTGCCGTGATGATTAAAAAGGTTGAAAGCAAGAAACTGCAGAAGTTTACCTACATATTATCAGAGGGAGAGAATATGGTATTAAATTTCTCTTCGCTGTTCAGAATAGACTATATAAAGATCGTCTTTAATGAACAGAGAAATCCCTTTGTTGATGTGGCAAGAACGATATGTAAGTTTTCAATTTGAAGTTTTTGGGGACATTGACAGAATTTGTCGATGTCCTTTTTTGTTATTTATAAGTAATTGGAATTGAGAAAGCAGTAGAATTAATTTGTAATTTAGTTGAAAATAGATAGAAATAGGGGAAAGTCGTCAGTAAACCGGCTTTTTCTTTTGTAAATATTTAAGTATTTTTTGGTGAAAATCGGATAAAAATAAAAATAAAACAAAAATAGTGTTGAAAAAAATCTAAAAGTGGCGTATAATATAAAGTATTATATGGTGAAAAAGTGGCATAAAATAAATAACAGAAAAATTTAGTGATTGCAATAAAAAATAGCCACAAATAAGAAAGGATACTAAGTATGATTATTACTAATGATGTAATGAAGGATAAATTAAAACATTACTCAAACAAAAATAATAAAATTAGTCGAGATGTAAAAAATAATGAGATTACAAGAATTATAAAAGGATTATATGAAACGGAAGACGATATTGAAGGGTATTTGATTGCTAGTACAATTTATGGGCCATCATATTTATCTTTTAATTATGCTTTAATTTGTCATGAATTAGTAGATGGAGAAATTGATAGATATACTTGTGCTACTTATGGCAAAAAGAAGAAAAAGAGATACGATACGCCTTTTGGTTATTTTGAATATAGGGATGTGCCTAGTGAAGTTTTTTATATGGGTGTTGATGTTATTAGTAAAGGTAAGTTTTCATTTCAAATGGCATGCCCAGAGAAGGCTTTATGTGACACTTTATACACTAAGAGTCCTGTTGGAAACATGGAAGAATTAAGAGATTTATTAATTAATGAAATTGGTATTAATATGGATAAATTGGTTAAATTGGATATTGATGCTATTTTTGAACTTAGTGAAGCTTATCATTCTACTAATGTTACGATGTTATATAAATATTTGAGGAGAAATGTTAATGATTAATGTTATACAATCGATGTTAAACGATTATAAAGTAGAGAATTTTGATCAAGGAGTTAATGCTGTTCGTGAAATTATTCAAAAGATTATATTGACTGGATTGAGTAGATGCGGATTTTTTGATGTTGCAATTTTATGTGGGGAAACTGCATCTAGAATTTATTATAAATTAGATAGATTTTCACGTGATTTGAATTTTATTTTAATGGCTCCTAATGAATATTTTATGGCAAACAAATATCTTGATTTCATGGCTAGGGAGCTTAATGCATATGGTTTGGATGTTGAATTTATAACTAAGGATGATAACCAGAGATATGTGTTAAAGTTTAATCCTAAGCCATATTTAGGAATTAATTTAGACATTTTTAATGAAATTAGATTGAAGTTTGAAATTGATACTGAGTCACAGAATTTTGGAATATATGAGTTTAAATTTAAAGAATTACCATCACCTCATAAGATTAGACTATTTGATCAAGAATCGCTTTTTAATGACGTAATTTGTGATATTTTGAATCAAAAGTCAAATTATAAAGTAAGTGGGCGTATTTTATACGATTTTGCCTATTATGTGGGCAAGAAGACGAGAGTTAATTTATTTTCGATAAATGAAAAATTAATTGAGATGGAGGTAATATCTGAGGACGAGTCGTTAAATCTAGAAGGTTTAAAAGACATGTTAATTAAGAAGTTTGAACGTATTAACTATATTAATGCTAAAAAAGATGTTTATTCTTTAGTTGAGGATGAGTCTGAACTTGATGTATGGGATGAAAAATATTTTGTAGAGTTGACTGAGAAAATAAAAGAGGATTAGTAAAATAGGATATGCTTTGTTGCATATCCTATTTCTCGTATAAGTTAAAGTCTTCGTATTCTAAATCATCAAAAGGAATATATTCGATGGATAATGGTTTATTATTTTTATCAAATATTAATTTAAATACTTCTGGAGAATTTAAACGCTTATTATAAATAATTTTATTATTGAATTCTAAAGTAATTTCTTTATTTTTTGTTACATTTGTTATTTTACACCATTCTTGTAACAGAAATAAAATTGCTATTCCATGTGAGAAGATTGCGACTCGTTTTCCTCGATTAGATGCTAATACGTCTAATAATCCTTCAAGCATTCTAGTGCGTACTTCTTTTTGACTTTCTCCACCTATTGTTTTATAGTTTGGATTCATAAATTGTTCAGAAAACCAATTTGGAATAGTGTCTTCATTAGCCTGACCTAAAACTCTTTCGTCAAATCTTGAATCAAGTGATATATTTAAATTTTGCTTTTCCATCATGTATTTAGCAGTTTGTAAAGTTCTAACACAATTACTTGCATAAATTTTATTAATATTCTGTAATTCCGCTTCATTTGCTAAAATTTCTGCTCGTTTTTCGCCATTAACTGAAAGAATTATTTTTTCTCTTTTGATTGTTTGTGAATCATTGCTCTTATA
>JABCOX020000065.1 GCA_013333395.2 Clostridiales bacterium
AAGGCTATCTTAATACTTTAGAAGAAAGAGGATATATCTCAAAAGAAAATCAAATAGGTAGAACATTAAGATTATTAAAAGATTATAAAGGCGAAGCAATTATAGCAGAGCAAACATCTATAAAACAACCTGACAAAGAATATTATTCAAGTAGAGAGATGGTAAGCGTTCCTGTAATAGGCAAAATAACAGCAGGGCAACCAATACTTGCAGTAGAGAACATTACAGATACATTCCCAATTCCAATAGATTTTGTAGGAAATTCAGAAAGCTTCATGTTAACAGTATCTGGCGAAAGCATGATAGAAGCAGGAATACTTGATGGAGATTACATCTTGGTAAAAAAACAAAATGTTGCACAAAATGGACAAATAGTAGTAGCATTAATAGATGATTCAGCAACAGTAAAAACTTTCTATAAAGAAAAAGACCACATAAGATTACAGCCAGAAAACAGCTCAATGGATCCAATTCTAGTTCCAGACTGCCAAATATTAGGCAGAGTAGCAGGCGTATTTAGAAAAATGTAAAAGAGGGAAAATATATGCATAAAGTTTTTAAATATATAATAATATTTATAATAGTTTATTTCAGCGTAAACATATTAACATATCTAATAATGAGATCAACAAGATCAAATAAAACAGTGGAATTAAATATCCCAGGTAATTCACCATCAATTCAAATCACACAAGCAAGAGGATCAACAGAAGGTGGAATAATTAGAGGAAAGATAACAAATAATTCAAATCAAGAAATTATGGACACATTCTTAAAATTAAGATTCTTTTCAAAAAGAGGAGTTGAAATGGGAAATCAATACATAACTATAAAGAGTCTAAAACCAGGAGAAACAATGGAATTTATTGCAGACTACAGTTATAGAATGGTTGATAGAATAACAGGTGAATTAATGACAAAAGAAGCATTAATTGGTGAAATAAACAAAGCAACAAACAATGGAAAGAGTAATGATAAATTTAATTTCAGTAAACTAGATTTATCAAAAGTAGATCCAAGAAACATCGATTGGACTAAATTAGACCCAAGAAATATCGATTGGCAAAAACTAGATCCAAGAAATATAGATTGGAGCCAATTTGTAAACGGCAGTAGAATAAATACAACATTCACAGTGGATTTCTTCGGAAATAAAGTACAAATAAGCCCAGCAATAATATTTGGAGCAATAGTACTTACAGGAATGTATGCAATATTTTAATAAAAGGCAAAAAAATAGAGGAGATTTAATTAAAAATCTTCTCTTTTTTATTTGTTAATAACATTAGAATTCAAGTTTTGATTAGTAAGTTCTTGATAACAACTTCTACATAAAGCTCCGTATTCCTGATCTCCGATAATAATTTCAGAATCCTTATTACCAGCCTTATAATAAGTATAAATTGCCTCATCACATTTACAATTATCACAAATAGAAGTAAGTAGCTTAATATTATCTGCAATTGCTAAAAGTTCGGGCATTTTGCCAAAAGGTTTTTTCTCAGAAGTAAGATTTAAACCAGATATAAAGAATTTTTTTCCATTGTCAGCCATTTCTTGAATAACTGAAACATCGCCTTTAAGAAATTGAAGTTCTTCAATGAAATAAGCATCAACATCGTATTTTTTTAAGTCAGCAATTCTCTTAATAAGCACAGCAGGAATATTTATACCATTTCTAACAGCAATGCAATCACCATTTCTAGTATCAATAAGTGGTTTGAACATTTGAACACTTCTGCCAGCAATTAACTGTCTTTTATATTCATTAAGAATTTCTTGAGTTTTACCAGATTTCATAGGCCCAGAATAAACATTTATATTACCCATAAATTCCCCCTTATTTATTTTTCACAGTACATGAATGATATAACATCCTACTAAAAATAACAAGTAAAAATCGTTAAAAAATCAAATTTTATTATATGTAATAATGTTGTAAAAATCACAGTGTAATGGTAAAATATTATGGAATTATAATATGGAGGCGACATGTGAAAAAGATAGAGACTATAAAAGGTCTAGAAGATATAATACCAAGAGACAAGATATTTTATAATGAGCCAATGAAGAAAAGAACAACAATGAAAGTTGGCGGATTAGCAGATATATTTGTTGAAGTTGAAAATAAAGAAGACTTAATAAAAATACTAGAGTTAGAAGAAATAAAGAATAAAAATATTCTAGTAACAATTATGGGAAATGGATCAAACACATTAGTTAGAGACAATGGAATAAGAGGACTAGTATTAAAATATACTGGCAAGAATATAACAATAGATGAAAAATCAGATGATGAAATATATGTAACAATTGAAGCAGGAGCTTTAAACAAAATAGTAGGAACAACAATGTTAAAAAACTCAATAACAGGATTTGAATTTGCAGATGCAATCCCTGGATCTATTGGCGGTGCAGTAGTAATGAATGCAGGAGCTTATGGACATGAAATGAAGGACATCATAGTAGAAACAACATATATTGATTTAGAAACATTGAACTTAGTAACAATTAATAATGAACAACATGATTATAGATATCGAAATAGTATATTTGAAAATGGAACAGTAAAATCAATAATACTAGAAACAAAACTAAAGCTAAAAAAAGGAAATCCAGTTGAAATTAAAGCACAGATGGATGAATATATTGCAAAAAGAAAAGAAAAACAACCACTAGAATACCCAAGTCTAGGCAGTACATTTAAAAGAGGTGAAGGATTCATTACATCACAAGTCATAGATGATGCAGGATTAAAAGGATACCAAGTTGGAGGAGCAATGGTATCAAAAAAACATGCTGGATTCGTTATAAATTATGACAATGCAACATGTGAAGATATCTTAGCAGTAATAGAACATGTGAAGAAAACAGTATTTAATAAATTCGGCTTTGAAATAAAGCCAGAAGTGAGGATTATAGGCAATGAAGGGCTTAATGAAATGGATAAGTAATACAAAAGGTGTCAAAAGATGGATGTTATTAGGATTGGTTGGCGTTATTTTAATAACTTATGGAATAGCAAACATAATAGTAAAAAAAGCAATCACAAAAACAGATCTTATTAACATTTCAATATGTTTTGTATTAGGAGTATTAGCATTAGTAATAAGTTCAATACAAAAGCAAAAAAGAATGTTAGAAATATTAGTAGAAGAAAGTGACACAAGATACGAAAAAAATAACTTAAATTCACTAATATTCAATAAAAAAGTATACCACCAAGGACCAAAAGTCGTAGTAATAGGTGGAGGAAGTGGACTTAACACAGTAGTAAGAGGGTTGAAAAACTATACTGATAATATAACAGCAATTGTAACACTTTCAGATTATGGCGAAATCAGATCAGACTCAAACAAAGAATTAAAAATGTTACCAATCAATGACATCAAAGAAGGTATTATAGCACTAGCAAATGATGAAGAAGCAATGGAAGCATTATTAGCACATAGATTTAGAAATCCAAAATTAAGAGGACTAAACTTTGGAGATATCTATATTGCTGGAATGACAGAAGTAAATGGAAGTTTTAATTCATCAATTGAAAGTGCTGGAAATATTTTGAATATGACAGGAAAAGTAATTCCAGTAACATTGGACCCAATTAAGATTTGTGCAGAATTAGAAGACGGCAGCGTTGTAGAAGATAGATCAATAATACCGGAAGAAGTTAGCAGAAACGGTAAAAAGATACAAAGAGTATATATAACACCAACAAACACAAGACCAGCACCTGGAGTAATTGAAGCAATTATGGAAGCAGATGCAATTGTAATTGGACCAGGAAGCTTATATACTAACGTAATTCCAAACTTATTAATAAAAGGAATTGCAAAATCAATTAAAGAAAGCAAAGCAACCAAAATATATGTAAGCAATATCATGACTGAAATGGGACAAACAGATGAAAACACATTATCAGACCATGTAAAAGCAATAATTGATTATGTTGGAAAAGGAATCATTGATTACTGTATTTATGATACTGGTGAAATTGTTCCAGAATTCATACAATTATATAATTTAAAAGGATCTGATATAGTACTAGCAGATGTACAAAATGTTAAAGAATTAGGAGTAAGTCTAATACAAAGAAATCTATCAAAAATTGAAGGAGACTTAATTAGACATGATCCAGATATAATTGCATCAACAATTATTCAGTTAATTTGTGATGAATTAGTATTTGATGATATGGAAAACGATAGCCAATTCATAACATTAAACAATAAATTAAAAGAAACAGAAAAAGAAAGAAAGAAACGCGAAAAAGAAGAATTGAAGTTTATGACATCTGGAAAGAGTATTTTTGAAAGAAGCGCACTAATGAGCAAATTTAAGCTAAAATACCAAGAAAGAATGGAAACAATCAGAAAAGACGAAGATGAAGTAAAAGGAAATAATCACACAAATGATGAATAGAAAATATTAAGGAGATTTCCAATTATGAGAGAATGGCTAATAACTAATGGTATTGGTGGATATGCAGCATCAACAGATATTGGAGGCATGAATATAAGACGTTACCATGGTTTATTAATAGCACCATTAAATCCACCATCACAAAGAAAATTGATATTATCAAAAGTAGATGAAAGTATTGAAATACACGGAGTAAATTATAATTTGTTTACAAACTCAACATCAAATATGGTAACAGAGGGATACACTTTTTTAAAAGAATTTGAAAAAGAAATAATTCCAATATACAAATTTAATGTATTAAATACAAAAATTGAAAAATCAATATGTATGTTATATGGAAAAAATGCAGTAATAGTGCATTATAAAATAAAGAACCAAGACTCAAAATCAAAATTTAAAATAACTCCATTAATAAACAATAGGGATTTTCACTCATTAACAAAGGAAAAGACTTTTTCATACACTCAAAAAACAGATGTAGATAGAGTACAGATAAGTTTTGATCAAGAAGAAGAATGTAAAATAAATATGTGTGTAAAATCAAGTAATTACATTGAGCACGACAACGATATATTCTACAATATGTTTTACAAAACAGAACATGATAGAGGATTTGATTGCTTCGAAAATCACATAGTACCAGGAACATTTGAAATTGAATTAGAACCAAACGAGAATAAAGAATTAACATTTGTATGTTCACTTGATGGCAAAAATGGAATAGATTTCGATTCGATTTTAAAGGTAAATGGAAAAAAAGTAATAGACAACGAATATTTAAGAATAAATCATTTAATAGAAAATTCAAAATTATTAAAAACAAAATTATCGGACGAATCAAAACAACAAGCATATAAAAATTTAGTCAGAAAATACATAATAGCATCTGATAATTTCATAGTAAAAAGAGAATCAACAGGACTATCAACAGTTATAGCAGGATATCCATGGTTCCTGGACTGGGGAAGGGATTCATTAATAGCATTTGAAGGAATCCTACTAATGTCAAACCGTATAAAAGAAGCAGAAGAAGTACTATTAACTTATGCAAGATCCGTACGTAGAGGAATCGTACCAAACGGATTTAATGAATATGACGATATGCCATTGTTCAATAGTGCAGATGCAGCATTGCTATTAATTGCAGCAACTGGAAAATACTTGAAGTACACAAACAACTACAGCTTTGTTGAAGAAAAAATATTTGATAAACTAAAAAGAATAATAACAGCATATACTGATGGAACTGACTTAGATGGAAATGATATTTACTTGGATAAAAAAGACTATCTAATCTCAACAGGAACACCAACCACACAAAATACATGGATGGATGCACAGGTAAATGGAAAACCAGTAACTCCAAGGAATGGAAAAACTGTTGAAATAAATGCACTATGGTATAATGCACTATGTGTTATGAAAGATATCGCAGAACATTTAAACAAAAGAGTATTAAAGATTCAATATGCCTACATGGCAACAAGATGTAAAATGTCATTTGAAAAATCATTTTATAACAGCACAAACGAATGCCTATATGATGTGTTAGGAGATGCTAAAATAAGACCAAACCAATTATTTGCATTAAGCCTACCAAACACAGTACTTGATTGTTCAAAAGAAACAGCAAGAGCAAGTTTTGTAACATGTACAAAGCACTTATTAAATAAATATGGAATGAGAACATTATCACCTGAAGACAAAGATTTCAAACCAAAATATGAAGGTGGCCCAGTAGAAAGAGATGGAGCCTATCATCAAGGAACAACATGGCCATGGTTATTAGAACTATACTATGATGCCTTAAAAAATTTAATATCAGCAGAAAAAAGAACAGAATATAAATTAAGTCTAGAACAAACATTGAGAAGATTTAAAGTAAATGTAGCAGATGTATTTTTAGAAGAATTAGTACATGGAAATACATTGGGAAGTATATGTGAAGTATATGACGGATTAGAACCACATGATGGAAAAGGCGCATTTGCACAAGCATGGAGCGTAGCAGCTGTATTTAAAATATTATTAGCAAACGATGATTATACACAAACATCGGAATAAGGAGATAAGTTGATTTATTTATTATATGGAAATGATGAATTCATAAAAGAAGAACAACTAAAGAAAATAAGAAAAAGCATCGGTGAATTACATTTAGGAATAAACTACATAAAAATCGATAATATTAATTTATCAGAAATATTGGATAATATAGAAACACCAGCATTTGGTTATGACACTAAAACAATAGAAATAAGAAAATCAGGACTATTTAAAAAAGAAACAGCTGAACTTAAGAAATTTGTAGAAAATTTTACACAAAATGATTTTGAATACATAAATATAATTTTTATAGAAGACGAAATAAATGAATGTAATTTATTGAAATTTGTAAGACAGAATGGAAAGATTATTGAATGCAAAGAACTTCCATTACCAGCATTAATAGACAAAATGAGTAAAATAGCAGCAATGTATAAAGTAAGACTAGATCAATATAATGCCAGATATTTAATAGAAACCGTTGGAACAAATATGCAGGACCTAATTAATGAAGTTCGTAAATTAATTGAATATGCAGGAGAAAACGGAACAATTCAAAAAGAAGATATTGATGCATTAGCAATCAAAAAATCTGATAGCATAATCTTTGATTTAACAGATTCCTTAGGAAAAAGACAGATCAAATATGCGCTTCAAGTATATTCAGAATTAGCCAAAACACCATCTGACAGACGAATGATATTAATTCAACTATATAGACATTTCAAAAAATTATATTTATTAAAAAACACTGAAAATGATTCTGAAATAATATCAAACTTAAAATTAAAGCCAAATCAAACATTTTTAGTAAGAAAATACAAAGAACAAGCTGGTCATTTTAAAACAGAAGATTTAAAAAACATATTAAAAGAACTAATTAAAATCGATGAAAAATACAAAATCGGAGAAATTGATTTATCAATTGGAATTGAACTAGTTCTTTGTAAATATTGCAGTTAATGTAACAAAAAAGTTAAATCAAGCAATAAAATATGGATTGGGTAGAACAAGTAAAAGAAATACTTCATACCCGGTCCTTTTTTATTGTTGTAAAATAATATAGGAATAATAGCCAGCATTCCAACCACAATTCTTGCAATTATTGAACTCAAAGGATAATAAGGCGCTCCAACAAATTTAAAGAAATGTAAATTAGAAAAAATACTAAATAATATAATCACTAGTGCAGAGCCAGCTTTGCTTCCAGTAAAAACATATAATCCTAAAATCATTAATAATCCAAAAATCTCATAATCAGTGTGAAGAAAAGCAGAACTTGAAATAATTAATGAAATTAGAGCCCATTTTAAGAATTTATTGTCAACATTATCAAAAACATATAGCATAATAAATCCCAGTATAAATTCAAAGAAAATATTTAATGCAAAATAATTACCATTCATATAATGAACCATTAGCATAAAAGGAATTTGCGAAATCAAAGCAAATAATAACAATCTAATAAAGAATTTCTTTTTATTAGAAGTATTTTTATAACCAATCACAAACTGAAAACAAAATAGAGGAAAGGCAATCCTACCAAAATAATTTAGCCATGAATGGTGCCCAACAACAACATCAGCAAAATGATCCATGAACATAGTAATTACAGCAATTAATTTAATAACAAAACTACTCATATTAA
>JABCOX020000066.1 GCA_013333395.2 Clostridiales bacterium
AAATTCAACATCATGAACCTTAACTGTATTACCTATTTGAACAACCTTAGTATCAATCTCACTTTCATCAATAATTCTAGCATGTTTTAATTTATTTTCCAATTCTGCAATCTTATCTTCATTTTCTGCTAAAGCTGCTTTAGCTTCATCATATTCTGAATTTTCTGATAAATCACCATATCCTAAAGCTACTTTAATTCTTTCCCTAATTTCATCCCTAACTTTAGTTTTTAATTCTTCTAAAGTTTCTTCAATTTTATCATATCCCTCTTGGGTTAAAATTACTTCTTCATTGTCCATTTTTATCACTCCTTACTGCGAATTTTAATTAACAATGTGTCTATATTAATCCAATTACAGAATAATGTCAAGTATTTTCACCATATTTTCACTATTATAATTTATAACTTTCTATTTTTATATAGATTTTTTACGACTACAATTTATTTACTTTGAATCTTTTTTCAAAAAAAATAAACCCTCCTTGTTAAATTTTCATCCAACAATTTGGGTCCAATTCATTTTATTTAATTTTATCAACTACTACACTCCAAAGATCTGCTTTTTCTCTTCCAAGTTCCCAAAAACCAGCGCCTTTAAGATTATACTTATTAATAATATCAAGTTTCTTAGATATTGAAGTTTCATCTTCAATCCACATTTTATTAACAGTTTGATATGATTTATACTCAATATAATATTGTTTCGTAGTATCATTCCATTGTTTTTCAACTTTATCAGGAATTGTAATATTCTTCATATTAACAACTTTATTTCTAACTTTACCATTATTCTCAGACCAAAGTCTAGTATATAAAGGTAATGAAACAACTAATTTATTAGCTGGTACAGCTTCATTATTTATAAATTTGTTAATATTATTTTCAAGTTCGTGTGCAGATGAAAGACTCACTGGAGAAAGCACTCCATGCGTATCAAAAGATAAGAATACCATATAATCAACCGCTTTCGCTAAATTAAATCGATCGTAACATAAAGACCAATTTTCAGCACCATCTGGAGGTGTTACAGCAACAGATATTTTCATATTATGCTTTCTCACACCTGCAGCTAGTTCAATTATAAATCTAGTATAATTATCTTTATCAGATAGTAATATCCTTTCAAAATCAACATATACACCATCAACTTTTTCTTCAACTAATTTATCAACAATTTTATTAATAATCTTTTCCCTAGTTTCAAAAGTTTGAAAAATCTTTGTATTATCATTAATATTTGAAATTGAAATATTTGAAACAGTTGGATAAACTTTATATCCATTTTTATGTGCCCAATCAACATATTTCTTTTCATTTTCATCACCTTTAGAATAAACACTTCCATCTGATTTAACACTTATAAAAGATGGTGACACAACATTTATTCCTTCAATCTTATCAGATTTTATTGGAGCACTCTCACCTTCTGGATAATATTCCCAAGCAAAACTTACTCTATTAAGATCATCGTTTTTATTGTTTCCATCCCATGCAACATTTCGGTCCATTATATCACTTTTATCAATATAACCAATCTTTGCATTAGGCGTTCTAACTCTAACCCACCCCTCTACTTCATAATCACTATTATTATCATTTTGAACAATAATAATTTCATCATTTTTTACAATTTTATCAACTGTTTTTGACAATTTAGTAGCCTTATATTTTATAGCAAAATTATTTTTAGATTTTGCTTTAACCAATTTTTTAGATTTAGTATCAATTATAACCACTTTAGTATAAGGATTATATCTCATTTCATAATCATATACTTTATTTAAATCATCAAGAGATAAGTAATATTTAGAATTTTCCTTATCATATAAAGGTTGTGTTGAAAAATTAATATATTCTCCATTTAAATAAACCGCATTACTATTTTTAGCAATAACTGCTGTATTGCCAGCATATGTTGTAATAAAACGATTGTCCTCTTCTTTTAAGAATTCATCAAAATAATTTCGAATATCATCAATTGATAAATAAGTTTTATTATCTATAAAAATAATATCATTTTTCAAATTATTTATAATATTATTATTTAAAATCATTCTAATTTTTGATGTTTTAGGAGGATCCTTCACATATCCAGGTGCAATTTGCATAAAGAAAATAATTGCAATTAACATTGTGATCGACACCAAAATTCTTCGAATTACATGCCAAACATTAATTTCTGTAATTTTACTTAACATATATAACCTTCACTTCTAATAATTTACCAATAAATAATACCATAATCAAAAATAATTATCAATTTATAATTCCCATATTATTATTTAATAATAATAAAAAAAATCAAAAACTGAAGCATAAAAAAAGAACACCATTACAGTGTTCCATTATATTCTAATTAATCATTAGCTGCATTTTTGAATGAACGTAAGCATTTAGCGCATACTTTCATTTTTCTATTTTCACCATCAACATTAACTTTAACTGTTCTTAAGTTTGGTTTGAAAGTTCTTAATGCTCTTCTACTAACATGTGAACGAGCAATACTTATTTTATTTCCTGTTGACATTGTTTTTTCGCAAAACTCACACTTTGCCATTATTAGCACCTCCTATGCTTATTTTTCACTGACTATTAACAATAATAACATATTAGCCATAAAATTGCAATAGTCAACCTTAAATAAATTTATTATAATAGCCTTAAACTATTGAATACAACCATCAAACTACTCATCATCATTGCCATACTAGCAATCATCGGATTAATATGAATTGGCAATAAACCAGTTGCAATTACTATCATTAAGCAATTATAAAAAACTGCCCAAAATAAATTTTGTTTAATAATTCGATTAGTCTTCTTACCTACTTTCAATAATAAAGAAATTATTCCAATGTTAGAATTCATTAATATAATATCAGAAGAATCAGCACTAATATCACTACCACCTTCAACACTTACACCAATTGCAGCAGACTTTAATGAAGGACTATCATTAATACCATCCCCAACCATCATAACCGAATTCGTATCATCATTCATATTACTTACATAAACCAATTTTTGCTTAGGTGTTAGATTACTTTCAACATTATCAATGCCAATTTCATTTGCAATAATTTTGGCTGAAGCTTCATTATCACCTGTTAGCATATAAATATTTTTATTCATATTTTTCAATTCTTGAATCAGATCCTTAACTCCATCTTTTACCGTATCTGCTAGTCCTACAATTCCAAGAACTCCATCATTATTAAATAAATAAACAATTGTATATCCCTTACTCAAAAATCTTTCTTCATCATTTTCATAAATATTATTAATGCATTGTTCCTTAACAAATTTTGAACTTCCAACATAATATGTGGTATTTCCAATATCCGCCTGCAATCCATATCCTTCAATTTCTCTAAAATTAGTTACTTCAATTTTATTAAAATTCGAAAATTCACAAATACTCTGAGCAATTGGATGCTTTGAGTTAAATTCAATACTTTGTAATATCAACATATTTTCATCACTAATATTTTTTTCAACAATACTAAATTTTCCATTTGTCAAAGTTCCAGTCTTATCAAAAACAACATTTTTAATATCTTTAAGAATTTCCAAACTTTCACTAGATTTTATAAAAATTCCATTTTTACTCAATTTTCCTATAGAAACCACCATTGCAAGTGGTGTAGCAATTCCAAGTGCACAAGGACATGCAACAACTAAAACCGTTACAAAAACATTTACTGCAATTGAAATATCTCTTATAATAACAAAATTTAAAATACTAGCCAAAACAGCTATTATAAAGATTGCTGGCACAAATATACCACTAACTTTATCTACAAATTTTTGAATTTCAGTTTTACTATTAGTTGCTTCAACAACCATCTTAACTATATTTGAAATATTAGTTTCTCTTCCAATTCTAACCGCTTCATATTCAATATACCCATTACAATTTATTGAACCTGCAATAACTTCATCACCAATTTCCTTATGAACAGGCTTACTTTCACCAGTTATTAAAGCCTCATTAATATTTGTTCTTCCTTTTCTAACAATTCCATCAACTGCAATTTTTTCACCAGGTCTACATACAATAATATCTCCTTTAGAAATTTCATTGATTGTAACTGTTTTTTCTTCACCATCAACTAACTTAACAGCGTTTTTAGGAGTCACAGAAACTAATCCCTTAACAGCATCCGTAGCTTTTATTCTATTATTTTTATCAATAAATCTACCTATTTTAACAAACAATATTGTCATTGCTGAAGCTTCAAAATATAAATGATGTAATCCATTCATATCTCCTCTAAACACAAGAATCATATTAAATAAACTATATAAATAATTAACTATAACACCAATCATAATTAATGAATCCATATTAGGCATTTTATTAACCAAATTCTTAATACCACTTTTAATTATATCAAAACCATAAATAAAATATAAAAAAGTAATAACAGCTAAACTTACCGCATAAATTATTGGGTTAGAATGCATATCAATTATATTTGGCATTTTTATTTTAAACATGTTCCCCATAGAAATATACATTAACAAAATAGTTAACACTGTATATATTAATAAAACAAATCTTTCAGGCTTTCTTTTATTTTTATTATATTCTTCACCATATGAAGTAAATCCCGATTCTTCAATAAATTTATTCAATTTATTAACATCTAAAAGATTTTCATCATATTCTATTTTAGCTGTAGCTAAGACTAAATTAACACTTGCACTAAAGATTCCATCCTGCTTATTCAAATATTTTTCAAGTCCAGCAGAACAGCCACTACATGTCATCCCCCCAACATTTAAAATAATATTCTTCATTTTTACCTACCTTTCTTTTTATTTACAAAATTTTAATACCAATATGAAGTAAATCCTGATTCTTCAATAAATTTATTCAATTTATTAACATCTAAAAGATTTTCATCATATTCTATTTTAGCTGTAGCTAGACTAAATTAACACTT
>JABCOX020000067.1 GCA_013333395.2 Clostridiales bacterium
AATGGGTTATGGTGATGTTAAATTAATGGCAGCACTTGGTTTAATATTTGGAGAAATTGGAATATTAATGATAATTGTTATTGCATTTTTAATAGCAGCGCTTGTTTCAATCGTATTATTAGTAGCTAAGAAAAAGAAGTTTACTGAGTATATTGCTTTTGGTCCGTATATTTCAATTGCGTCATTTATTGTAATGCTTAGTTCAACAAATGGATTATTGTTTGTATTATTAAAAATATTTACACTTGGTACATATTCTTTGGGATAAATTAATATCTAGGAGGTATATTTTATGAATTATAAGATTGAAAATATTAAGAAAAGAATGGAAAAACTTAATATCCAAGGTATGATTATTACTAATTCGTCGAGTTTGAGATATATTCTTGGATTTGATGTTGAGGGAATGATATTTATTACTGACAAGGGAAATTTACTTATAACTGACAGCAGATATATAGAATATGCTAACTCAATGATTACAATTACTGATGGTATTGCTACGGCAAATATTTCGGAATTAACTGATGATGATAATTTTTCTTTTTTTGAAGATTGTGAAAGAGTTGGTTTTGAAGAATTTGACTTAACATATGCATCATATTCTGAAATGATTAGAAGATATCGTATTAGTGATATGGTTGAAACTAATGGGATGATTGAAAAATTGAGAATGATTAAGGATAGTGATGAAATTGCTTGCATTGAAAAAGCATGTGAAATTACAGATGATTGTTTTGAATATTTGAAAAAATTTATAAAAATAGGAATGACTGAAAAAGAAATTGCACTTGAAATTTATAATTATTTTATAAATCATGGTGCTGATGGATTGGCTTTTGATACTATAGTGGCAAGTGGTACGAATTCTTCTAAACCACATGCAATACCTACTGATAAAAGGATAGAATATGGTGATGTAATTGTTATTGATTTTGGTGCTAAGTATAATGGATATTGTGCTGATATGACAAGAACTGTATTTGTGGGCGAAGTTAGTAAAGAAGCTGAAAAATTATATAATTTCTTGTTGGATGTTCAAGCAGATGGTACTAGAAAATTAGTGGAAGGTGAAGATACTAGAACAATTGCTAAGAGCGTTGAATATGAGCTTAATCAGAGAAATTGTACATTGATTCATGCGTTAGGCCATGGTGTTGGTATTGATATTCACGAAAAACCAATACTTTCAGTTAAATCAAGTACTATTTTAAAAAATAATATGGTGGTGACTAATGAACCTGGAATTTATATTCCGGAAGATATTGGAATTAGAATAGAGGACACAATTGTTATAAATGATAGAATACCTAGAATTTTAACAAATTCTAGCAAGCACTTGACTATTATTGATGGATAATGTGACATCTATGTAAAAAATAAAATAAAATCTTGAAAAATAAAATTTTTATTGTTAAAATGTTCATAATAAATATATTATGGACATTTTTTATATTATTAAAAGAGTTGAGCTTATGGCTTAAATGTCTTGTAATATAAATATTTTGAATGATTTTTGTTAAGTACAAATATCATATATGAATAAGGATGGAAAATGATAGAGTTTAAGAACGTATCAAAGAAATATGGTACAGGTACATTAGCAGTTGATAATGCTAATTTTACAATTGAAAAAGGTGAATTTGCTTTTTTAATAGGAAATTCTGGATGTGGTAAATCAACCATAATTAAAATGATGCTTAAGGAAGAAGAACCCTCTGCTGGAAATATTTTTATAAATGGAAGGGATATTACTAAAATAAAACCTAGTAAAGTTCCTTATCTACGTAGAAGTATGGGGATAGTTTTTCAAGATTTTAGACTTTTACCGGATAAAACAGTTTACGAAAATGTGGCTTTTGCAATGTATGTTGTTAGAGCTAGTCAAAAACATATTAGAAGACAGGTTCCAATGGTTTTATCACTTGTTGGATTAAGTCAAAAGGCAAAAATGTATCCAAATGAGCTTTCTGGTGGTGAGCAACAGAGAGTTGCATTAGCTCGTGCCATTGTTAATAATCCTTCAATGCTAATTGCGGATGAGCCTACAGGAAATTTGGATCCAAATACTGCTTGGGATATTATGGAGCTTTTAAATGATATTAATTTAAGAGGAACAACAGTTGTTGTTGCAACACATGCTAAGGATATAGTTGATAAAATGAATAGAAGAGTTATTCGTATTGAGCATGGTAATATAGTTCGTGATGAAAAAGGTGGGTATGACGGTGAGATATAACACATTTAGTTATTTGATTGCAGATGGATTTAAGAGTTTTGCTAAGCAAAAAAAGATGACAAGTGCTTCAATTGTTATAATGGTTGCAACAATGATAATGTTTGGTCTATTTTTTGTAATAAGTCAAAATGTTAACTACATTACTACGCAGCTTGAAAATCAACAAGCAATTAAAGTAAACCTTAAAGAAGGTTTAACACAGGATGAAATAAATAATTTACAGGTTCAAATTGAGCAAATAACTGGTGTAAATAAGCCAGTACAATATAAATCTAAAGCGGATGCTTTAATTACAGTAAGAACACAACTTGGTGATAAACAAGATTTATTAGCAGGTTGGGATGGTGAAAATAATCCTTTTCCGGCATCTTTTATAGTAAGACTAACTGATTTAAAATTAAATAAATCAGTGCAAGAAGCGATATTAAAGCTTGATGGTGTAAGTGAAATTAATAGTAATAATGATTTATTTGCAAATTTGGATAGATTTGCAAATGGCTTAAAAATTGTTACAGGTGTTTTAATGTCATTATTAGTTTTGATATCAGTATTTATTATTTCATATACAATTAAGTTAACAGTTCATGCTCGTAGAAGAGAAATTTCTATTATGAAGTATGTGGGAGCAACTAATGGATTTATAAGAGGACCTTTTATAGTTGAAGGTATTATGATTGGTATTATTTCGGCAATTATAACTCTTTCAGCAATGGGAGGGATTTATAATGCAATGACAAATGGTATATTAGATTCTTCTATATTAAGAAGTTCACAAATTGAACTTTATAGATATGGACAGATATTCTTTAAATTATTAATATCATATTTAGTACTTGGCATTGGAATTGGTGCTGTAGGAAGTATTATTTCAATGAAGAAGTATTTAGATGTTTAATTAACTTTTTGAAAGTTAAGGGAGGAACAATGAAAAAGTATAAACTTTTAGTGGCTTTAATATTATTGATTGCCTTGATAGGAAAATCAGTAATATCTCTAGGAGTTACACAGGCCGATGTTGATGCGGAGAAGAAAAAGGCAGATCAATTAAAAACAGAGGCTGAACAAAAGAAAAAAGAATTAACTAATATTAAATCGGATAAAGCGGTTGCTACTACTGATTTAAATACAATTAATGGACAGATTGAAAGTTTACAATCTGACATTAATGCACTTAGTGAAAAATTGGATGAATTAAATTCTGAAATAAAGACTAAGGAAAAAGAAATTAAGGTGAAAGAAAAAGAATATAAAGAAAAAGAAGAAATTCTTAAAAAGAGATTGGTTGCTTTATACAAAAAAGGTAGTACATCTTATTTAGATGTGTTATTTAGTTCTGCAAATTATGTTGATATGCTTTCTTCATACGATGTTGTTGAAAAAATAGCTGAATCTGATAATAAGCTAATGGAAGAAATTCAAAAAGTAAAGGAAAGCTTAGAAAACAACAAAAAAGAATTAGAAAATAAAAAAGCAGATGTTGAAAAAGCTAAAAAGCAAAAAGATGAAAAAAATTCACAATTAAAGGTTGCGAAGAATCAAAAGCAGACTGAAGTTAATAAATTATCTGATAAAGAAAAAGCGACACAGACTGAAATTGATAATAAGCAAAAAGCTATACAACAAGCTGAACAATCGATGGCAAGTATATTTAAAAAATTACAAGCTCAAATTGCAGCTCAAAGGGCTGCAGAGGAAGCGAGAAAGAGAAGCGCATCATCAAGATCTGGAGGTAGTTCTTCTAGAGGAAGTTCTTCAGGAGTTGCCGGATTAAACTTTGATGGTACATTTCAATGGCCAACTGCTACAAAGATTGTTACTTCAAGAATGAAGTACAGATGGGGAAGAATGCATAAAGGAATTGATATAGGAGTTTCTTATCAGCCAATATATGCAGCAGCATCTGGTATTGCATATAATGCATATAATCCTGGTGGTTATGGAACATATGTAATGTTATTCCATGGAAATGGATATGTTACACTTTATGGCCATTTGAGTACTTCAAAGGTAGCGGATGGACAAACAGTATCAAAGGGACAAGTTATTGCTATTTCTGGTAATTCGGGTGGTAGTACTGGACCACATTTACACTTTGAAATAAGAAAAGCGGAATCAGCTTCTGATTTCTTCAGTAAATCACCATTGGATCCATTGCAGTATCTACCTGGTGGTTATACATTAAATGAATAATTTTAATATATAAGGTACATATTTATGTACCTTATATAAAAGTATGGGAGGCATAATTATGAGTAATATAATAAAACAAGTTTTTATTAGTGTAATCTGTATAATTATGCTTTTTTCTTTTTTGTTTGAAAGTATTGCGGCAAATGAGATAAATAATAATCAAGTTAATGTTATTGCAAACACTGCTAATACAGTTAATACAGTTAATACATCCAATACTGTAAATAATACAACTAGTGATATTAAGCCATTGACATTGCAACAGCAGAGAGAAGCTGTTAATGAAAATTTAAATAAAGCTAATGAACAATTGGCTTATGTTCAAAATGAATTATCACAGGCAGTGCTTAAGATTCAGGATTTACAAGATAAAATTAATGGTTATGAATCTACAATTTCAAAAATTAATCTTGATTATGGAAAATTACAAGAAAAAGTTGAGCAAACTGAGGTTGAATTAATTAAGCAGCAGGTGAGATATGATGCTCAAGAAGAATTATTAAAAAAGAGATTGGTGGCTGTTTATAATAAAGGGAATATTTCTTATTTAAATGTTTTGCTAGGTGCTAATAATTTTATAGAGTTTTTATCTCTATATACTGCTGTTAGTCAAATTGCTAAATATGATAAATCTCAATTGGATAATATGAAGGCTGAGAAAGCTGAAATCCAAAGAAAAAATGATGAAATGACTAAACAAAAAGAAGAGATTAGACTTGCGAAAGCAAATGCGCAGCAACAAGAAGTTTTACTTACTAATACTAAGATAATGATGGAAGGCTATAAGCAAAGCTTAACTGAAAGTGATAAGCAAATAAATGCTCAAATCACTGCTTATAAGGCTCAGCAGCAAGAGATTGAAAATATGATTACTCAATCAATAGTTCAGTCAACTTATGAATTATCTTATGCTGGTGGTGTTATGATTTGGCCTACTTTAAAATCCGGATATATTACTTCTCCTTTTGGAAATAGAATGCATCCAATTCAAGGTATTGTTAAATCACATCATGGTATTGATATTAGTGGAGCTATAGGAACTCCTGTATATGCAGCTGCTGATGGTGTAATTATTTATTCTGGCTGGATGGGTGGTTATGGAAATACTATTATGATTGACCATGGCGTTGATGGTAATGGCAATAAGGTAATCAGTTTATATGGACATAGTAGTAAATTATTGAAAAATGTTGGTGAAATTGTTAAACAGGGAGATACAATTTTAGAGATTGGGTCTACTGGAAATTCTACTGGACCACATTTACATTTTGAGATTAGGGAAAATGGTATACCTAATGATCCAAAAAAATATTTGTCTAATGAAAATAATTAAAATTATGAAGGAGTTTTTATGAAGGATTTTAAATCTTTTGGCAGAATGTTGTATACAATAATTATTACAGCTATTATTACTACAATTATAGTGCTTGTAGTGGTCTTTGGTGCAAATGGTTCAACACCTTTTTCTGCCAAATTAAATAATGATAAAGAAGCATCTAGTTTAATTTATAAACTAAAAGTGGTTCAGAAGAAAATTGATGAACAATATTTGAAAAAAGCAGATATTTCTGATTTAAATGAATGGGCAGTTAAAGGCTATGTTGCAGGTTTAAAAGATAAATACAGCCAATATTATACAGCTAAAGAAATGAAGGATATGCTTGATGAAACTAGGGGACAGTTTGTTGGAGTTGGCATATATCTTACAAAAGATATTGCTAATAATGAAATTGTTATTTATGATACAATTAAAGGTTCGCCTGCAGCTGACTCTGGTATAAAAAGTGGTGATATTTTAATAGCAGTTGATAATGTTCCATGTAATGGAGATGATTTTGATAAAATTACTGATAAAATCAAAGGTACTCAGGGAACTGAAGTTTCTCTTAAAATCAAAAGAGATAAAAAGGAAGAACTTGTGTTCACTATGAAGAGAAATAAGGTTGTTGTTGAAAATATTGAATCACAAATGCTTGATACTGAAATAGGCTATATTTATATTAAATCTTTTGAAGGCGAGGCTACTTTTAAACAATTTAAAGAAGCTTATAATAATTTAACTTCTAAAGGCATG
>JABCOX020000068.1 GCA_013333395.2 Clostridiales bacterium
AAACCTAACATTTGAAGATAGATTAAAATTAGACGAAGAGTATTCAAATAGACAAGGAAATATAAGAGATTTTAAAATTTTAATAAAAACATTTCATAAGGTTTTTGGAGAAGAGGGAGCGATATAATTTTGAAAGATATAAAAATCATTGTAGGATCACACAAAGAATATAAAATGCCAAAAGATAACATGTACATACCACTACATCTAGGGTCTGAAGGTTCAAAAGAGATAAATGGATTTCAAAAAGACAATGCCGGAGAAAGCATTTCAATAAAAAATCCATTTTTCTGTGAACTTACAGGCCTATATTGGGCTTGGAAAAATTTAGACGCGAAATATATAGGATTAGTACATTATAGAAGACATTTAACAACAAAAAATCTAGTATTAACCAAAAATGAAGATAAAAAGTTTGAAAAATTATTAACACATGATGAAGCAGATAAATTATTATCAGATGCCGATATTATTCTACCTAAAAAGAGAAAATACTATATTGAAAATATATATGATCATTACAAACACACACATTATATAGAAACATTGGATGAAACAGAAAAAATCATCCAAGAAAAATATCCAGAGTATTTGAAGGAATTTAAAAAAATTCATAAAAGAACATCAGCACACATGTTTAATATTTTTGTAATGAAAAAAGAAATATTGAACGATTATTGCACATGGTTATTTGATATTTTATTTGAATTAGAAAAAAGAGTTGATGAAAAGAAATATGATAAATTCCATGCAAGATTTTATGGCAGAATTTCAGAAATATTATTGGATGTGTACATATATAAAAACAATTTAAAATTCAAAGAAATAAATGTTATTGATATGCAAAATATTAATTGGTTTAACAAGATAACCAGTTTCCTAAAAGCAAAATTCTTGAATAAAAAATACGCATCAAGTTTTTAAGGAGAAAAAATGAACGAATTAGTTTCGATAATAGTCCCAATATACAATGTATCAGAATACCTTGAAAAATGTATCAGAAGTTTAATAAATCAAACTTATAAAAACATTGAAATTATTCTAGTAAATGACGGATCAACAGATAATTCATTAGATGTTTGTAACAAATATGAAACTGAAGACAAAAGAATTGTTGTTTTAAATAAAATAAATGGTGGCTTGTCAGATGCAAGAAATTATGGAATAGAAAGAGCAAAAGGGCAATATATAACATGTGTTGATTCAGACGACTATGTTACAGATGATTACGTTGAATTCATGTATAATAATCTAAAAAAGGATGATGCAGATATATCAATATGTAAACACATCGTATTATTTGATAATAATACACAAATATCAACAGCAACACATAAAAAATACATATTAAATCCTAAAGATACACTAGAAATGTTACTTTATGATGAAGATATGGATGTCAGTGCAGTTGCAAAATTATATAAAAAAGAATTGTTTGAAGGAGTTAAGTATCCTAAAGGCCAATTATTTGAAGATGCAGCAACAACATATAAATTAATTGACAAAGCAAACAAAATAACATTTGAATCAGAAGGAAAATATTTTTATATAATAAGACAAGATTCAATTACAAACAGAAGATTTGATGAAAGAAAAGCAGATTTGATAAAATCAACAAAACAAATGACAGAATATATTAGAAATAAATATCCAGAATTAAAGCAAGGATGTGATAGAAGGGATATGTATGCATATCTAAGCACCTTAATGCAAATGACCAAAGAAAAGGATATAAAAAAATATTCAAAATTACAAAATGAAATCATGACTTACATTAAATTAAATAGAAGTAAAATCCTAAAAGACAAAAGAATCCCTAAGAGAGATAGAATGGCATTAATCTCAACATTTTTAGGATATAGAGGATTTAAAACAGCTTGGAATATATATCAAAATATTTTAAGAAAAAGGGAGAAAGTAAAATAATAAATTCAATTAAGGAGTAACCAATGAATGATAAAATAGATTTTGTTATGATATGGGTTGATGGAAATGATCCAGAATGGAGAAAAGAAAAAGATAAGTACAGAAATAAGGTAGATAACAATACAGACAATAGGGAAGCAAGATTTAGAGATTGGGATAACTTACAATATTGGTTCAGAGGTGTTGAAAAATTTGCTCCATGGGTAAATAAGATTCATTTCGTAACATGCGGACACTTGCCAAAATGGTTAAATACAGAAAATCCAAAATTGAATATTGTAAAGCATAAAGATTTCATACCTGAGAAATATTTACCAACATTTAATTCACATACAATTGAATTAAATTTACATAGAATTAAAGGATTGGCGGAAAATTTTGTATATTTCAATGATGATTTATTTATTGTAAAAAAGACAAAAGACACAGATTTTTTCAAAAACAATATTCCATGTGATACAGCAGCATTAAATGCAAATATATCTTATAGAGAAAACAAAAACCATTCTCAAGAAGCAATCATGGAAATAATAAATGATCATTTTGACAAAAATGCAGTAATAAAAAAGAACTTTACAAAGTGGTTCAATTTTAAATATGGAAAAGAATTACTTAGAACAACTAATCTAATGCTATGGAATGCATTTCCAGGAATATTGCACATGCATTTAGCAAATTCATTTAAAAAATCAACATTTGAAACAGTATGGGCAAAAGAACCAGAAGTTTTAGATGAAACATGTCTATGCAAATTTAGATATGCATTAAATGTAAATCAATGGATTATGAAAGACTGGCAACTTGTAACAGGAAATTTCTGTCCAAGAAGTGCTAACTTTGGAAGATCATACATTATCAATGACGATAAAAGAAACAATGAGCACATCTATAATATATTACGTAAGCAAAAATATAAAATGATGTGTATAAACGACGGAATCAAACCTGAAAACTTTGAAACTGAAAAACAGAATTTAATAAATGCATTTGAACAAATACTGCCAGAAAAAAGTAGTTTTGAAAAATAGAATGTATAGAATATTAGAGGGAATTTGAATTGCAAGAAACAGATAAGAATAAAAGATTAATATATTTAGATATCTTAAATATATTATCAATATTTGCAGTAGTAGCAATGCACATGAATGGAAGTGTGCATTCTTTGCCATTAAATAAATCATGGGCATTTAGCTTATTAGTTGATACTTTGTGTTATTTTGCAGTACCAATATTTGTAATGATAAGTGGTGCGACATTAATGAATTATAAACAAAAATATGATACTAAAACATTTTTCAAAAAAAGATTAATGAAGGTATTAGTACCATTTCTATTCTGGTCAATACTAATGCTAATTTGGAGAATTAAAACAAACAAGTTAAGTTTAAATATTGAACCAATTAATTTAATTAATGCAATTCTAACCAACAAGGAAGAGCCAATCTATTATTTCATGTTTGAAATAATAGGAGTATATTTAACAATGCCATTAATATCACAATTAGCAGATAAAAAATATCGCAAAACACTATGGTATGTTGTAATAACATATTTTATACTAAAAGGTGTATTATCAAACATATCGACAATCATAGGAATATCATATAATCAAGCATTAAACATACAAATAGGTTCCTATGTAATATATGCAATACTAGGATATTTACTTTCAACTGAAGAAAATATTACAAGTAAAACAAAAATTATTATATACGCACTAGCAATAATCGGACTAATATTTAGATACTTATTTACCTATATAATAAGTATGAAAAGCGGAAAAATATTTAATGAATTTTGGGGATATAGTACATGGTACGCAATGTTACAATCAATTGCAGTATTTATATTCATAAAAGATTTAAAAATAAACAAGAAAATTGAGAATAATCAAAAATTATGCAATATAATTTCAACTATAGCAAGTTGTAGCTTTGGAGTATATTTAATCCACATATTTGTAAAACATTATTTTGCAAGAATTATGAATATACAATCATCATCGATGATACATAAAACATTAGGAATTTTAGTTGTTTATTTGCTTTCATTAATAATCATATACATAATGAAAAAGATAAAATTTCTAAGAAAAATAGTACCATAATAAAAGAGGGTAAAATGAACAAAATCAAGGAATATATAAAAGATAATAAAACAAACATAATAATAACAGCAATTGTATTTACTGCGTTTTTTATAATAAACAATATTCGATTTATATTTAGTCATGGAGTAGCACCAGATGTATTATTCTTTGGTACAGAACATTATAAGGCAGGAAATTGGGAAATATCACTAGGAAGATTTGGTTTAGTATTAATCGATAAATTAAAATTTGGATTAGTAAACAAACAGATAATCATGGCATACTGCATGTTATATCTAGGAATATCAACTCTGTTAATACAAAACTTGTTTAATATAAAGAGAAAAATATCTGTAATACTATTATCAATAGTGTTAGCAGTATTTCCAACATTTACAGAAACATACTTTTTCCTATATCGTGCAGATTCATACTGTTTAGCATTCTTATTATCAGTAATCGCAGTAATTGGAATAAAAAAATATATAGAAACAGACAAAATTAAATATGCATCTATAGCAATTATATCAACAGTAATGACTTGCTCACTATATCAAGCATATTTAGGATTGATATTTGGTCTTTACGCAATATATATTATTACAAACAAAAAAGATATTAATATAAAAGTAATATTAAAGACTATTTTAATATTATGTTTTTCAGTAATTATATACTACGCATTAGTAAATTGCATATTAGCAATAAATGGAATCAAATTAGCCACATATAAAGGCGCAAATTCACTAGGAATAGAAACAATCAAACAAATACCCAAATCATTAATACATACATACTATGATATAGCAAACTTTTTGTTTGGAAATAAGGTTATTTATAACAATATTTATTATAGAAGAATAATAAACTCAGTAATGTT
>JABCOX020000069.1 GCA_013333395.2 Clostridiales bacterium
ACAATATTAATCCAACCATTCCACTGCATAACTTACTTAGCATTAGGAAGTATTGGAACACAATTATTGACTAGAAATGATAATTTTGCGGACATATTTATAGGAATATACTTCTTATCATTTATACTACAATCGGAAAATATAGTTAGAGGAATATTTGGAATCAAACCAAATAATTTAGGAAATGTAATTGGTGAGGTAGCTCTTATTTCTGCAGTTGCTGGAAAAATGGAAGGAAAAACAAAGGGCGGTGTTCAATATACTGGAGATTCATCAACAAACAGGTTTGTTGGAGGACTAGAGAGATCAGGCGGACAAAAGAGAACTCCAATAAGAACGGCTTCAAATCAACAACCACCAACGAAACAACCACCAACGAAACAACCATCAACAAAACAGCCACCAGAGAAACAACCACAAAAGAAGTCACCAGAGAAAGAACCACCAACAAAATCACCAGAGAAAGAACCACCAACGAAAGAATCACCAAAAAATCAACCACCAACAAACTCATCATCACAACAAGCACCAACATCAAGCGGAGAGGATTGGTACGATAATTACAGCACAACAGACGCAAGAAGAGAAGAGTTAAACAATAATCCTTCAAGAACAACTTCAGAAAATAGAGAGCTAACAGGAATTAATAATAGAACAACAAAGCAATTGAAAAAGAGAAGATTGAGAAGAGCAGCCGTTCATGGATATGTTGGAGCATCATTAGGAGTTGCAGCAGCAATGGCTAAAATGGCAATAGCAGTAGCGAGCGGAGATGGTAAAGCTGTATTAGCAGCAGGATTTAGTGCAAAAGATTCAATAACAAAAAATATGAATAATGCAGTTGAAAGAGCTTCTCAAGGAGATATGGTAGATGCATACAAATTAGCTAGAAAAGTATCACCTGATAAAGATGAAAAATATTTTAAAGATTTAGCTAAAGGTAATATTAGTGCAGCAAATGAACAAGAGCAAGAATTCGTGGATAGATTACAAAAACATCAAAACATAATGGATAAACACGGAAAAATAGATGATAAAAATTTAGATAATAATACAGATACATTATTAGATAATATTAATAATGGAGATTTGGACCAACATACTACAGCATACAGAGCAGGAAGATGGCTAGCAAGAAGAAAATCTGCATAATAGGAGGTGATAGAAGATGAGCAAATCAACAAGCAACAGACCACAAAATGATATTCCAGAAGACGAGCAGCCACTTGGGGGGGTATATGATGAAGACAAAGAAAGTGACCAAATAGACTCAATAAAAGATAATATAAGTGATATTAAAGATAGAACTTTAGATACTAAAGATGACATTGAAGATTTAATAAATAGATTTAAAGGTGATCAAGAAGATTACTCATCTTCTTATGATTCTCAATATAGAGATAATGAAGCAACTAAAACTAATGAAAATTCAAAAGAAGAATCAAATGGAAATTCGAAAAATAAAGATTTGAAAGAAGATGCCTCCGAAAGGGGAGAAAGAAATAGATCCTCAGGATTAAAAAATGAAGGAAAATCTGGGCACCATTCACCAAACACTGCAAAACCAGGGAATACAGGGTCTAATGGAATAGCTAACGCAAGCAATGCTACAAACATAAGACCAGGTGTTGGAGGAGTAGGCGCTACAGGGACAGGAACTGCTGGAGCAACAACAGCTGGAGCTACATCAGCTGGAGCAACAACAGCTGGAGCCGCATCAGCTGGAGCCACATCAGCTGGAAGCACTGCAGTAGCTGCGGCAGCACCAGCATTACCAATTATATTAATAGTAATATTAGTAGTAATACTAGTAATTGGAATAATTGGGTTCTTTACAGTTATGCCTGGAATGATATTAGGAAAATTGAAGAAGTTTGGATTTAGAATATTAGAAGGATTAAAAGGGGCTACAACAGGAAATAGTAAAATAGTAACACAAGAGGAATTAAAAGGCGTTGCGCAATATATACAAAATTTAGGTTATGATATTCAAAGTTACGGATTTGCAGATGTTAAATACAAAAAGCCTACAAAAAAAGACTTAGAAGATAATAAAGTAAGTTCAAATAAAGAAATAAGCAAAATAGTACCAGTAAATAGGGACTTGGCAAATGATTATTTATCAGCATATATTACAGCAGATGCACAAACGTACGTTGCTGCAGATACATTTTTGTTTGCAAAAGTAATAAATGCATGGGATAATATAAGAGCATTAATGAATAATGATGAATTAAAGAGTATTGATCAATCATCTTCAGGGTTGATAAATATTTTAAATCATAAAATACCATTCATTAATTCTAAAGATACTATTGATAACGCAGAAGATTATGCAGTTGTAAACACTGAAAAAAGAAAATTATATATAAATACAAAAGTATTTACAATAAATATACCAATTCTTTCTGAATTAAGTACTGCAGTATTAGGTAAGAATAAGGCAAAAGTACAAATAAGAAGAGGCAGTTCATATTCATTTGATTTAGAATCTTGGACAGCAATGTATGGAAGACCGCTTGAATTATTTATAGCATTGCACACATCAACAATGATGCCAGATTTATCACAAAAAATTGCAACTGGTTCAGATTTCAATACAAAAGTAAATATAGAATTATTAAAAAGTAAAATGACATATGATATTGAGATTAATAGTAAAGAAGGTAAAACTGTTAAATTTTCACATGATACTGACAAATATAGTGAAAGTGATGAACCAATATTAAATGCAAGACAATTTGTAGAGAACTTTTTAACAACAGCAATTGAACCAGAAGATAAAGGCTTATATAAAAAATTAATAAATCACGTAGAGAACATTGCAAGAGAAGAAGATCCGAGCATGGAATTTGCATTTTTCTACGAAATTTGGAGGTCCGGAGAAAAATCACAAGGTTGGTTTGATTTTGATGGAAAACTAAATTATAGAAAAGCAGCAGATAAAGTCTTAACAGGAGAAGCAACTTTTGAATTTGAGGAAGAAGATGGAGAAGAAAAGAATACATTAGCAACAATGAAAAAAGACCATGGACCAATAACAATCGGAGGAGTAGAATTTTCAGGAAGTCAATATTTCGAATTGGCACAATTAATTGCGAAAGGAATGACTCCACAGGATATGTTATATCCAATTATAAAAGATGTAACAAATCACTGGTTCTATGGAACAATAGATTTCATGGGTACAAATGGCAAAGTATCACACGGAGCATACCGTAGAGCTAGGATCGTAGAAAAAAGAATCAAATACGCATCGGACGCGGCTAAGGATAGTGAAAACTCATCAGAAAGTCAATATGATGACATAATATTCGATGATATACAAGATATGATTGATAGAGGTATAACACAAGAAGATATTGACAAGTATGAAAATGGAAAAGTGAAAGATGCAATTAATAAGTATAATGAAAAAGAAACAATACATAATAATGATCTTGATAATCCGGGAAACACTGGTGCAATAAGCCCTGATAAAGCTGAAGCAGAAAAAAATAAATTGGCTCATGAACATACATTGGCATATCTAAAAGACATGTATAAGAAACAAACTGAAGGAACTTCAACAACAGAAGAAGGCTCTACAAAAGCAGATGAAAAAACAGCATTACAAGCGGCATTTGATATATATTTAGACACAAAGATGAGGGCAATTGATGGTGATAGCGGAATATTCTATCAAGCATCAGAACCTGAATTACTAGGACCTAGTGATCATATTAAAAAAGTTTTTAGTAAGTCATATTATCAATATGATGGAACAGCTGAAACTGCTAAAAAAATCGCGGCAGCCAGATCAATAGATAAAGGAAGCGATAAATACTATTACGGTGGAGAAGAATATAGTATTGAGCAAGAAGACATTGAAGAGAAAGGCGAAGCAGCAAAAGCAAGAAAAGCAGGCGATGTGGAAAATGAATATTATTCAAGCCCAATGGTAAAGAAAAAAGTAAATTTTGACAAAAATAAAAAGATAGCACTACAAGCTTTAGCAATGCTAGAATCAATGAAAACACATGCCAGCGATGAAGCTTATAAAAACATAAAAGAATTACTATATTCATTAGAATATTTTACAGAAGAAGAATTAACAACTAACACAAAGCAAACCTTATTATGGATTGCCGATAATGGAGAAGTAACAGGTCATGAAAAATGGCAAACTGAAAATGTCAAAACAAATTCAAAAGCCGAAAGAGATGACAATACAAAATACAATCTTGTAGTTAAGAATTTAAAACAATCAAACATGAAAATTGTAGCTCCTGAAAATGCTACAGCAAGCTATACATCAGAAGATGGAGGAATATTGACATTATCATTTATTGAAATGTCACAAGACACATATGATATTTTAAATTATAAATATAATGGATTAAAAGATGTAAAAGGCCAATCTTATACAGGAAGCTTCACAAAGATTAATAAAAATCTATTAACTGGATATACTATGAAAATTAAAGGTATAAAAGATCCAGGAAAAACAGAATTTAAGCGTGGAGAGACAATTGTAGAAGTAGAAAATGGAATGACTGATTTCGGAAACGAAGATAATGGAAAAGTAGAAATATCATTAATAAATGAAGAAGGTTCTCCACATGATAGCATAGAAGAATACATGAAATCAGATTATACAAAAACTGATGAAGAGAACTTGAAAAAGCAAATGCAAATTGAAAAAGAATCATTAGAAAGAGCAGGTTATAAATATACCGGAAGTGCTTCAACACTCACATCAGAAGGTGGTTTAGGTTCGGGTTCGGGAGGAAACAGTGAAGGAATAGATTTCGGAGCAGGAAACTATACAGAATTCAATCTAACAAATGCTGAAGAAAAAGCTTTAAACGAAGAACAAAAAGCATTTTTAATTTACATGTATCTAACAGAAAGAGGATTGACTCCAAATCAAGCAGCAGGAATTATTGGTAACGCGTATCAAGAAACAACATTATTAACAAACAAGATATGGGGATATGAGGGACCAGCTATGGGGATGTTTCAACATACAGACGATGAACAAACCGCATTAAAAAAACTACTAAAAGAAAGAGGAAAAAGCTTCGAAAATCAAAGTTTAATAGAAGATCAATTAGATTTTATGCTAGGATTGATAATACCCCAATCGGGTGATGGTAACTGGATGTGGACTGCTGGAGATACAGTAATATTAGGAAGTGCCAAAAGATTAAGTGCTAAAGACAAACAAATCATGAAAGACAATTTTGGATCATATACTACTTTTGCGATACAAGAAACCTTATTTAAAGATATTAAAGAAGGCGATGCACTATATAATGAATTTAAAGGATATGAAAATGAAAAGAAAAAATATAAAGATATGTTTTTTGAAGCACCTTCACCAGAGACCGCAGCAACAGCATTTGAAAGAGGTTATGAAAGACCAGATACAGGTGGTTATGCGTATGATAATGGAATATTAATGCCACAAGCATTTAATCATGTTAGAAGAAGAATAGCTAGAAAATATTTCGATAAATTTACTAATCAAGCCGAAATAGACCGAATAAAAGCAAGCCTTCCAAAACAGCCAACAACACATGATTCAAGAGCATTTGTAGCAAGAACAGTACAAGGAGGAACAGTAGCAGGAGATTCTGGTGCAGGAGCAAATACAGCAGCGCTAGCAAATGGAACAGAAATTGGATTAGATTCAAACTGGAAATATGCCAATTTCTCCAAAATACACACAGGAAAAGCAAAATTTTATAAAACGACTGCAACAAATCCAAATGGAATAGTAATAACAGTAAACGCAGGACATGGAACAAGTGGTGGTTCATCGCAAAAAACACAGACACATCCAGATGGCACAGCCAAAGTAACTGGTGGAACAACCAAAGCAGGAGCAAAAGAGAGTATAGCCATATCAGAAGGGATGACATTTTCAGACGGAGCTACAGAAGCAGAGATTAATCTGAAAGTAGCTTTAAAGTTAAGAGATAAACTACTTGCAAAAGGATATAATGTATTAATGATTCGAGAAACCTCGGATG
Source organism: Clostridiales bacterium (assembly GCA_013333395.2). Classification (GTDB taxonomy): domain Bacteria; phylum Bacillota; class Clostridia; order TANB77; family CAG-508; genus CAG-793. Next base: position 6,018 of record JABCOX020000069.1, read on the forward strand.
TGCAACTAGACAATATAGCAAGGACAGTTATTGCGAATAATAATTCACATGCACACATTGCCATACATTATGATTCATCTACATCAGATAAAGGAGCTTTTTATATGCAAGTTCCAGATGTGGATAGTTATAAAAAAATGTATCCTGTATCTACAATGTGGCAACGCCATGACAGGTTAGGTAATTCTTTAATTTCAGGACTTAAGGAAAAGAATGTAAAGATATTTGGTAAGGGTAAAATGGAAATGGATTTAACTCAAACATCATATTCTACAATACCTTCAGTTGATATAGAATTAGGAGATAAAATAACTGATCACGATGACGCTGAAAACGACAAAAGGGCAGAAGGTCTTTTAGCCGGTATTAATAAATATTTTGACATATAAGAGGTTTTATGAAAAAATCATATATAATAACAATTATTGCATTGTTGATATTAATAGTAATACAACAAATAGCATATAGAAATGATATAAAAGAAGAGGGTAGTTTACAAACACTTTATTTAAAAGAAATCTTTGCACAATATAAAGGAAAAGTAAAGCCAAAAGACGTGCAAAGAGCAATGACTAGACTATCATCAAATAATTACAAAATGTTTAAATATAATGAATATAATCCAGAAGAAGTAAAACAAATATATGAAAGATACAAAAATAATGGATTCCAAGATGTACAATCAGTATTCAGTTATATGAAATCATTAAAATCAGTAGCCAATAAAAATAATTGTGAGATTTTATATATTGAAGTTGTACCAGGCACAATGCAAAAAACAGAAGAATATACGCAATTTCAATTAAAATTAACATTTCAATCACTTCAAAGTTTTAATGTATTATTAAAAATATCAAATAAAACAAATGCAGTAAAAATAAAATTATAATGGAGGGAGTAATATGAACAAGAATACAAAGAAAATAATCTTTATAATAGTTGTGTTTATATTACTCTCTATTAATATAAACATTTTGAGAATACACATGTTGAGGAAGAGTTTAAGAGAAACAAATAATAAAATAGAACAATATATAAAAGACAAAACAAAAACAACATTGGATAGTTCAAAAAATCAAAATAGTTATATAGACGGAATAGAAGAGTTTTATAAAGCAAATCAGGTAGAAGTAAGCAAAGACGAATTGCAAAGAGTATTGTATAATTTTACAAATTCAACAATGAAAGACATGTTAACTAAATTAAAAGGTAAAAAAGTTGATGAAATAAAAGAAATATACAAATCAGAAAAACAAGATGATATAAAAATATATTCTGATGAAATATACATCAAAATTTGGAATCAAATAAAACAATCTGAAATTAAAGAAATGAAAGAAATTATAGGATCAACACTAAGTTACAATAAAGCATTAAAACAAGAAAATTATATTGAAGTGCCTTATGAAATCATTTTAAATAAAAATCGAAGATTATATTTTTTGATACAAATACCAATAAAAAATAACGCATCAATATCAATAAATGATTATGATGTAGTAGTAGAAACATTAAAAAGAACCTATATAGGAGCAGCATTACCTAAAGGATTAGCTGAAAAAACAACAAATTTTACACAGTCAATTAAAACAATTGAAGAAACATTAAATAGAAAATCAGATAATAAAAAATTAGAATATTATGATAAAAACAAAGAATCAATGGCAAATATGGGAATAAATAATGTGGAAGATTTTCAAAAGATTCTAAAGCAAATTTATAGCATAAACTGGTCAAATAACGTAACAGTAACTAATGTAGCAATCGAGAAACAAAGTGAAAACAAAAATTCTAAAGACTATCAAGAATTAACATTATTTGTATCAACATCATCTAATAAAACCATGAAATTCACCCTAAAACTTTCAATGACAGAAGCTATACAACCAAATGTCATAATATCAACAAATTAATAGGAATAAATATGAAGAATAAAAAAATATTAATTATATTAATAATATTAATAGCGATTGTAGCAATAATTATAGCAATCAATGCAATAAAAAAAGCAAAAAAATCCAATGAATTTAATCCATCAGATATTCCAACATTGACACCTCAGCAATCACTGCAAAGTAAAGAAGATCAGATAGATAAAACAATTTCAAAGAAAACTCTAAAATCAGAAGAACGTCGAAGAATGCAAATATACTTTGGACAATATATGAGATTAATTGAAACAAAGCAATATGAAAAAGCATATTTAAAATTAAACGCAGATTTTAAACAGGCAAATTTCGGAGATGTTAATAAATTTATAGAATATTGTAAAAAAACATATCCAACATCAAGCAGCATTGAATATGATACAATAAATAGAAATGGTGACATGTATGTATTAACTGTAAATATAACAGATTCATTTAATTCTAATTTTAAAACATTAACACAAAGAGTAGTAGTAAAAGAAATATCAAATAATAATTATGAAATATCATTCCAAATAAACTAAGGAGAAATGATGAAATTAAATTACAAAGTTCAATTAGCAATCACAAGATTTTTTAGAAAATATGGAAAATATATAGGAGCCATATTTATAATATGGCTTATAGGTTTTTTTCTAAACGGATACTTATAAAGTCTTCCCAAAAAACTAACAATGCAATCATCATATAAGCCGGATACTGCAATAATGACAGACAACACAGTACCAAAATCGCAGGAAAAGTCAATAAAAGCAACTTTACAAACATACACTGATGCATTGATAGCAGGAGACTATGAAAAAGCATATAATGTTTTAACTGAAGAATGTAAATCATTTAATTATGATAATAAAATAGCAAACTTTAAAGAAAGAACATCAAAGATATATACCAAAGAGAAAGTTGCATCATTTCAAGCATATTCAAACTATCGAAAAAGATATATATATAAAGTAACAGTATCTGATAATATAGCCAAAACAGGAACAAGTGGAAACTATAAAACTTATAATGAATTACTTACGGTTTCTAAAGTTGGAAATGATTATAGAATTGCTGATTATGGATATATAGATAAGGAAAAGGTTGATTTCAAGAATCAAGACGAAAATATAGCAGTAGAA
>JABCOX020000070.1 GCA_013333395.2 Clostridiales bacterium
ATCTTCTGTTAATGTCTTTGTTTTCCATCCTTCATCCCTGATTGCTGACATTTTTACCATGAATCCTGTTCCGTTTATCAATGGTGATAGACCTGCATTATAAAGTGCTAAGTGATAAAATCTATTCATTGTCCAATAGAATATAGCATATCCTGCTGATACCCAACTATCATCTGGATTTTTAATATCTCTATATCCTTGTACAACTTCTTCTCCTTGACATAGATGTTTATTCATTTCTGTAAAAAAGTGCTTATCTACAACATTATCTGCGTCAAAAATACAAAATGCATCATAATCTGCTTCTGGATTATTTAATATTGTATTTAAAAACACTTGTAATGCTGCACCTTTTGTTTTTTTAGCTGGGTCTGTTTCTGTTCTTACAAAAACATTTACTCCTGCTTCTCTTGCTATTTCTTCTGTTTTGTCAGTACAGTTATCTGCTATTACAAATATATCATAATCTTTGCTATCATATGATTGATCTTGCAAGCTGGCAATTAAGCTTCCAACAACGGCTTCTTCATTATGTGCTGGTATTATTGCTAAAAATTTATGCTTTTTATCAACAATATATGGTTTATCTTTAATTTTTACTAATGCGAACAGACTTATTACTAATTGATATATCCAATATATCGTTATTAACCATACTAAAGCCTGTTGTAAAAAGTATAAAAATTGCATACCACTTCTCCTTATTTCAATAGAAATTCTTTTCAATTATACTATATTTTCATTGTAATTTCAATGTTTTGAATTTCCATACTATCTTATTTTGTTAAACATATTTTTAATTCATTTAATGTTTCATCCCAATAATCTTCATACAATATTGCAATTATACTTTTAGCTAATGGTGATACATTTTGCTCATCCAATGATTTCTTTGGATCATACTCAAAGAAATAACCTCTTTTTTGATTTTCATTAAACAATTTATATAATTCCATTGGAACTTTTTCATAGTACTCTCTTGGAACTTGTTCTAATATGCTTAAAACTTCTGCATACGCTATTCCATAATCTCTGCTTCTCATTTGTACCTCCTATTTCTTTATTAATAGATCTATTTGCGAATCTAATTCTTTTCTAATCTTGTTCAATGTTTCTTTATCGTTTAAACTGCTTTCAACTTCATATCTTAATTGGCAAATATTTTTTGATTCAACTGGGAATGCTTTAAATATTAAATCTTTAAATCTTTCCTGTCTTTCTTCTTTTTGAAGAATTCCTTTTAATGCTTGCTTTCCATTTTGAGTTAATATTAATTTTATTTTTTCTAATATTGTTTCTAAATCCGAATCAGTGATTTTCTTTAATTCTTTACTATTCTTTATACTGTTAGCTTCTCTTTCGGCTTGCATTATTATTTCTTCATACTCATAATTTTGCCTTTGAACTTCTATTTTTAAAATTTCTTTTGCTTTACTATAGAATTCTAGATTGTCTTCTATGAAATGTAGCATGTCTACGCTTTTTCCATTGTGATTATATTCTTCTAATCTATTGATTATTTTATAGGATTTTGTTAAGAATTTTGCAATCATTTTATCTTTTTGTAATGATGTAAATATTCTATTAGCAACCCATGATTCTGAATCATCTTGTGCTTTTTCTAATGAATCATCTTTAACTTCATTTAGAATTTCTCTTATTATATATTTTTCTATTTGATTATTAAATTTATTGTGTGTAAATACTCTGTAAATACTTTTTTCTGGATTGAATTCATAATTATATACACCTTTGAATACAATAAAGTCAGTGGTTTTCATTGTCATTCTTATTTTTCTTAATTCTTCATTAAATGTTTTGATGTCTACATCTTCGTTTATATATGAATTAATATAGATTGTATCTCTTATCATGTGAATTACTTGCTCTAATTGTAAATCTTCTGTTGGCACTGTATTTACTTCTGCTATTTGCAACAAATATTGATACATTTGCTTTCTTGCCTTTGTTATATCATCCGGTAATTCTTGTACTAAAATCTTACTTTTTAACTTTTCTAACAAATCTTCTCTTTTTATTCTTTTGTTTGTCAATCTTTCAATCGATCTACAAAATTCATATAAATATATAATATTCTTTAATTTTTCTTCTTCGGAAAAATTTGAATTATTTTGTTTTTCTATAATAATGTAATTAATCATTTCTCTGATGTATTTTAACATCCTTTTTTCATCGCGTATTTCATATTTTTTTAATAAATCTATTAATTCCATATTTTCTCCTTTGCATATATTGATTTTACTATTATCTGCTTATTTTTTCAACATATTCAGGCTTTTAATTCTTTTATTTTATCTCTTATTTTTGCTGCATTTTCAAAATCAAGTTCATTGGCAAATTTAATCATTTCCTGTGTCAATCTGTCTATTGTTTGCTCCAATGTTTCTCCTGCTTCCATTTTATATTCTACAGAGTCTTCTGCTACTTGATATGTAGCTCTTATTGATTCTCTTATCGCTTTATTTATTGTTTTTGGAACAATGTTGTGTTCTTTATTATACTTTTCTTGAATTTCCCTTCTTCTGTTTGTTTCTTTTATTGCTTTTTCCATTGAATCGGTTAATTCATCCGCATACATAATTACTTTTCCGTCTGTGTTTCTTGCTGCACGTCCTATTGTTTGAATTAGTGAACGTTCCGAGCGCAAGAATCCTTCTTTGTCTGCATCAAGTATTGCTACTAATGATACTTCCGGAATATCTAGTCCTTCTCTTAATAAGTTTATTCCAACTAATACATCAAATTTTCCTAATCTTAAATCCCTTATTATTTCACTTCTTTCTAGTGTTTTAATATCTGAATGCATGTACCTTACTTTTATATCAATATTTTTTAAATATCCTGTTAAATCTTCTGCCATTTTTTTAGTAAGTGTTGTTACTAATACTCTTTCACCTTTTTTAGTTCTTTCATTGATTTGTTCAATTAAATCATCTACTTGAATATCTATTGGTTTTACTTCTATTTTTGGATCCAATAGTCCGGTTGGTCTTATTATTTGTTCTACTGTTGCTTCTGTGTGTTCTTTTTAATAATCTCCAGGTGTTGCACTAACGAATATGCATTGATTAATTCTGTCTTCAAATTCTTGAAATTTTAATGGTCTGTTGTCAAATGCTGATGGTAATCTGAATCCATAGTTTACTAATGATTCTTTTCTTGCTCTGTCTCCATTATACATTGCTCTAACCTGTGGTATTGTTGCGTGTGATTCGTCTATTAATAATAAATAGTCGTCTGGAAAGTAATCGAATAATGTATATGGTGTACTTCCTGGTTCTCTTCCACTTATATGTCTAGAATAGTTTTCTATACCTTGGCAGAATCCTGTTTCTTTCATCATTTCAATATCAAAGTTTGTTCTTTCTTCAATTCTTTGTGCTTCTATTAATTTGTTATTTTCTTTAAAATATTCGACTCTTTCTTTTAACTCTTCTTCTATTGTTGATATGGCTTTGTTCATTTTTTCATCGGTTGTTACGTAGTGTGAGTTTGGGAAAATCATTATATGCTTTCTTTCACCTTCTACTTTTCCAGTTACTGAGTTGACTTGATCCATCCTTTCAATTTCATCGCCCCAGAAACTTATTCTTATTACTCCTGTTTCTCCTTCTGTTGATGGAAATACTTCTACTACATCGCCTCTGGCTCTGAATGTTCCTCTTTTTAAACTTAATTCATCCCTTGTATATTGTAATTTTATTAATTTTTTTAATAATTCGTTCCTATCTTTTATCATTCCTTTTCTTAATGATATAATCATGTTTTCATAATCAATCGGATCTCCCAATCCATATATACATGATACTGATGCTACAATTATTGTATTTCTTGTTTCAAATAATGATGCTGTTGCTGAATGTCTTAGTTTATCTATTTCATCATTGATTTGTGCATCTTTTTCTATATATGTATCTGATACTGGTACATACGCTTCTGGTTGATAAAAGTCGTAAAAACTTACAAAATATTCTACATTGTTTTCAGGAAAAAATTCTTTAAATTCGCTATATAATTGTCCTGCCAATGTTTTATTATGTGCTAATACCAATGTTGGCTTTTGTGTTTTTTCAATTATGTTTGCCATTGTAAAAGTTTTTCCTGATCCAGTTACTCCAAGTAATGTTTGAAATTTCTTTCCTTCTTCAATTCCTTTTACTAATTGATTTATTGCTTGTGGCTGATCACCTGTTGGTTTATATTCAGAATGTAATTTAAACATTTATTTTCCTTTCTAATTTAAGATTAGCCCAAGTTAATATTAACTTGGGCTTTTAATTATCTTGCTTTAAAATTTGTTAATTCTACTTCTTTACTATCTTCAGTTATATTAATTATCGTTAAACTTGCATAATCTGCTTTAAAATTTCTTACTTTGTTTGTCCATACTTTTCCAGTTATATGACTGCATATTACATTTATTACACCATTATGTGTTACAAATGCTACTGTTTCATGGTCTTTATTTTCTTCAAGTAATTCATTGAATGATTTTATTACACGTTCTTTAAATTCTATTGGACTTTCTCCTCCTGGATATCTTTCGTCCATTTTTAATGCTCTAAAATATACTCCCGGGTATTGTTTTATGGCATCTTTAACTCTCATTCCTGCTAATACGCCATTGTTCATTTCTCTCAATTTTCTTGTAAACTCTATTGGTAAATGTAATTTATTATTTATTATTTTTGCTGTTTGTCTTGTTCTTAGTATATCACTTGATACAATTTTTTCTATTTTGAAATCTTTTTGTCTTTTTGCTAGATAATTTGCTAACTTTGATACTTGTTTCTTTCCTCTATTTATAAGTGGCAAGCGGTTCCATCCGCCTTTATAACGTTCATCGTCTTCACCATGACGTATTAAAAATATTTTCATTGTCACCTCCATAATTGTTTGCATTATATCATAAATTAGTTTATATAAAAAGAGCCATACATATATTTATGTATGACTTGCTATTTTTTCTTCTATATATTTTGCATCATCCAAATGCATTGCTATTATTTTAGTTCCTTTTTTTGATATTTCAATTAATTTTGGTAGGATATCATCAAATTTTAAATGCACTTCTCCTCCATATCTTGATAAATCTATATATAATTCTTCGGCATTTTCTAATTCTTTTAAAAATGGTTCAATTGTATTTGTATCAGATGTATAAATTATTTTTTTGCTATTAATTTCTGCAGTAAATCCATAAGTATCTAATTCTTTGCAATGATTTGTTTTGATAAATTCAAAATGTTTTATATCTTTTGTTTCTAATATTTCTGACAAAGTATACATGTCTTTTGTTACACCGGTTATTTTTAAAAAAGTTTCTATATGTTCACATTTTGAAATTATATTTATTATTTTTTTATGAATATAATATGCATATAATACGATTTGTGGCAGACTACCTGAATGGTCTGTATGTAAATGCGTGATTACTATATTTATATTATTAAATGTACTTAAATCAAATCTATGTTTTATTTCATTAAACACAGTAAATCCTGCGTCAATGATTGTTAAATTATTATTTTCTTCTATATACCATGAATTGTTATTATCTCCAAATCCTGAATCTTTTCCTATATTTTTTAATATTGTTTCCATATTTATTTCCTTATTTTATAAACTTTCTTTATATTACTATATTTTTATATTTTAAACAATTATTTTATATACAAATTTTATTGATTTTTTATGTAAATTAATGTATAATTTATAGTGATTTCGTAACTTTTTTGTTTGTGACTATCACGTAGGGTCACTAGTTTTTTACACCAAGGAGGTGTGTATGGAAATTTTATTGTTATTCATAGGGTTGCTGACTTTGATAATTGTTTTAGATCTTTTAAAAGTCAGTAAAATTATCAGATTGGCGGTTGTCGTTGATATCATTACAGTAATTATGATATTTTACGTAGACAAACAAGTACCATCTGTCTACTATCTGTTTTATGTATTATCTCTTTTCATATACATATGTTGTATGTCTGGAGTGATACTAAAAACTAGTTTCATACACGGTAGAAACTACCGGTTTGCTCTGATATTAGTCCTTATAGGCTTATGTATTGGAGCAATGAAGCTTTTCGAAGATAGATTTTGTCCGGTCAATTATGACTACGGACTAAACTCTTCGAGATTAGTGCAGGTTCTCGGATCTGCTGTAGTGTTACTCTTCATTGTCGATGAATTTAAAACATTCATCAACAATGATTAACCGGTTTTCAGAAGGAGGCTATATGCTTTTTCTTGTCATTTTGTTGTTTGCCATTTTATATATGGCAACAACAGCAGTCAATCAGAATGATAAATATCTTTTATCGTTTCTTGTATTAATATTCCTGGCAGCAGATATAAATCTGCATGACCCGGAATTAACGCTGATTATTTTTATAGTGTTTGGTGCGGTGGCTTTTGTCAGACTGTTAATAGATTTTTCTTTTATTAGTTTGGCGAAAAACATTTTGTCTTTTTTCTTTTTTTCGTTAGGATTGTTTGCAATAAGTAATGCTTTAATGATTAAAGATAAAATGATGTTATGGTCACAAGTTGGGGAAATTTTCACGACATTTGTTGTGATTTTCTGGATTTTGGCTCTGCTTAATTTTATTCAGATCAAGTATATCAAGCATTTTATTTTCTGTCGTTTTTTCCAAAAAGATGACAGAAAAAACAATAAAAAGAAAACTGAATAACAAAAACCTGTTGGACGATTGTCCAGCAGGTTTTCTTATTTTTTATTATCATTTGTTATATCACCACTTTGATTTAGTGATATTTTTTCTCCTAAATATTTTGCTTTTACTTTGAAAATGCATTGGAATATATCTTTGTTTCTTGCTAGAATTTCTCTTAATTCTCTATTTAAATCACCTACGTATCTATGTTTTGTTGCTGATACTCCACATGATTCAATTCCTAGTTGTTTTCCAATGTATAGCGCTCTATAAAGATGGTATTCTTGAGTAACTAAAATTGCTTTTCTTACGTTAAATACTTCTTTTGCCCTATACATTGTTTCATAAGTTGAAAATCCTGCGTGATCCATAAAAATATCTTCTGATGGTATCCCTTTTGAGATTGCATAATTTTTCATTACTGTTACTTCATCATAATATTTTTTTCCGTGATCACCACTCATAATTATTTTATTAATGACTTTAGCATTATATAGTTCAATACATGTGTTGAGTCTATCTTTTAACATATCGCTTGGTGTTGTTCCATAAACTCCTGCTCCAAAAACGATTGCACAATCGTACTTTTCAGTTTCTGATTTCTTTTGAATTTCTGATTGTGTCAATATCTTTTTCTTAGTTGAATTTATTACATATGCATTTAATAATATAATCGCTAACAATATAATTGTAAATATGATAATTATTGTTGTTATTATTATTCCTATTTTTTTCATTTTACGCCTTTATATTTATTAATTATTTTTTCCAGTAAAGTCATAATATATCTTTGGTTCTGTGCTACTAACACCTTTTAATTTCATCATTTCATCAATTGTTACAAATTCAAATCCTCTGCTCTTTAGTTCTGGCATTGCTGCAATTGCTCCATCTGCAGATGTTTTATAAATATCATGCATTAATACAATTGCGCCATCTTGTGCATGTTTCAATATCTCATTTTTTACAGATTCTGCATTTCTTGTTTTCCAATCAAGTGTATCAATTGACCATAGAATAATATCTCTGTTTGCTATATCTATTACAGTTTTATTTTTATTTCCATAAGGTGGTCTTATTGTTGATGGTTTTATTCCGATTTCTTTATAAACAGCATCATCTGTTTTATAAATTTCTTCTGCTATTTGATATTTATCCAATCTTGGTAAATTTAAATGATTATATGTATGACTCGCAATTTGGTTTCCTTCTGAGTAAGCATATTTTAAACCTTCACGGTTAGAATGTACTCTGCTTCCCAATACAAAGAATGTTGCTAATCCATTGTATTCTTTTAATGCATTTACAATTCTTTTATCGTTTTCTGTACTTGGACCATCATCGAATGTTAATGCTATTAATTTTTTTCCTCTGAATTGTTCAATATTCCTTGTTTTTGGTTGTATTGTTGTCTCTGTTGTTGTATTAGCTGTTGTAGCTGTTTCTTTTAAAAATTCTGGTTTCAATATACCTTTTAACTCTGATAATGGTATTTTTGTTTCAATTTCACCATTTGCCCAACTAATTAATTCCATTCTAGTATATGTTATGATTAAAAAATTATTTTCAATTCTAAAATGTTCAAAGTTGTAATTGCTTAATTCTTGTTTTAAATCATCAGTACTGTATGTTATTGATTTTTCTGTTTTTAATTCTTCTAGCGTTTTATTTGTGTAATGATAGATAATTAATGCAAATTTATCTTTATCCTCTAATAAATCATTAAATGTAACTCTTGAATTGTCTGATTCTCTATAATACATTGATTTTAGCTTCATTTCATAATGGTTTCCACCATTGAAAATATATGTTGATGCTCTTACTTCTTTTACACCATCAAATTCGTATTCATGGTTTGTTGATCTTAGTTCATATTTAATATTGTTATTGTCTGCTGCTTTATAGTTTTTTACTTCTTCCAAAAATCCAGATTTTATATCTTTTAAATATGTTTCTATTTCATTTTGCATTTCAGCTGTTGGCAATTTTGGAACATCTACACTTATATCATAGTTATCTGTTGCTATATTCCAACTTTCTTTTTCATCTGTTTTAGCTTTTTTCATTGCAAAAACTATGCATCCTATAATTATTGCCGTTATTATCAATAATAAAGCAATCTTTTTTGTATTTAATTTTCTTCTATTTCTTACTTTTTTATTCATAATTCCTCTATTCTATACAATATTCATCTGTATTATATCATATTTATTTTGTTATATTAGTGTTTATATTGTTTTTCATTTTTATTAAAACGGTTATGTTCGCCATTATTGTAGCAAAGTCAAATACTGCTGATGTGTATGATTTTATTAATATATCATAGATTAACCACATTGTCATTGTTGCTATTAATAATAACTTGAATTTTTTTATATCTTTTAAATCCATTAAAAAAATATACACGGCATTCGCCAATAATGGTAAATAACCGACTAATCCCTCAGTATTTAATTTAATTGCTATTGCTGATGATATCACTGTTAATAATATCTTAACCGGCATTTTTAACCACTTCTTCTGGTACAGGAGATTTCTTATCAGTCCTGCGGTATTGCTTATTGCTCCTGATATTCCGCCCAAGATTATATTACTTATTATTAAAAGTATTATTTGTATATTCTGTGCTATTAGGATTTGTGTTTTCTTTTTTAAAATCCCCGAATACACCATAAATAGTGATGCTAATAATGCTACAACATTTCCTATTATTAATGTCTTTTCCATATTGTTTCCTTTGTATGTTTTGTCCAAAATAATATAACACTATGATTTAGTTTTTTCAATATGTTAATCAACAAAAGCAGATGTTTTTACACATCTGCTTTCATTACTTCAACTTTTCCTATAAATTACCTTTTGATTGAATGCTCTTTCATGAATCCCATCACATTCAATCTCACAGTATTGAAGAAGTTCCTTCAATACCTCCGTGGTTTCCGAATAATCTCCACTTGTTACAATGGGTACCAAAATCTGATAGCTTTCGCCATCTTTCTCCCTGTAGCCATAGATTGTAAGTGGATATTCATTCTTTACTTGGATATCTTCTATCCTCAATGAAATCCCTCTATTCGGAGTGTGAATCTTGACTCGATTCACCGTCTGAAATCCACCATAGGCTTTCTTCAGTCGAGCTTTCGTAGCGTCTTCGACTTCATGTGCAGTTGTCGCTATAATTATTGACGTATGCACGTTTCTTACCTCCTGCCATTAGGCTAAAAAGATGATGTGATAACATTCACATCGTTAATGAGTGTCTTAATTACTATGTCATCTTATATCAATTTTGTCAATATTTTTTTATAATTTGAAATATTTTATAGTAAAAGTAGTTTTATTGTTGTTTGATTCGACTGCAATAATTCCATTATTACTTTCAATTATTGTTTTTGATAATGATAATCCTATTCCAATGCTTTCATTTGCTGAATTTTTACCCCTATAAAATCTTTCAAATATGTGTGGTATATCTTCTTTTGATATTCCTTCACCATAATCTGTTATTGTGATATATGAATACACACTGTTGTTATTATATTTAATGTCTATTTGGGTATTTTCGTTTGAATGCTCTATACAGTTTTTTAAGATATTTGTTACTGCTTCTGTTTGCCATAATAGATCACAATTTAATTTTATTTTCTTATTCCCTTCAACATTTATTTTAATATTCTTTAAATCTGCCAATGATTCGGTATTTTTTATTGCTTCGTCAACTATTTGCTTTAAATAAATATCTTGTTTTATGAACTGAACGGTGTTGCTGTCAAATTTCGATAGCTTTAATATTGATTGAATTAGTGATTGAATTCTTACTGCTTCTCTTTTAAAATCATGTAAAAATTCTACCCTTGTTTGGTAATCCATTTCTGGATTGTCTATTAAATTATCTAGGATTATTAAAATTGATGTTAGTGGTGTTTTTAACTGATGTGATATATCTTCTAATGCTATCTTAAGATTTACTTTATCTTTTAATGAATTACTTGCATTTTCCCTTAACATTACTGTTACTTTATATAATTCATTTTTTAAAATTGACAATTCATCTTCTGAATTTTCGTCTATCTTTAATGTATAATTTTTGTTATTTATAGCTTCTAAATATTTTGTTATTTCGTCTATTTCTTTGTCTTGATTTATTTCATATATTATAAAAATTAATAATAGTATTATTGATCCTATAAATATTATAGATATTTCAATTTTCATAAATTTATTATTGGTTTTATTATTATCTAATATTATTGCATTTTTTTCTAAATCTATTCCGTATTTTTTTAGCAAATCTTTTTGTGGTATTTTCTTTGAATTTACTATTTTTACTATTTCATCAGTTGATATCTCTGGATATTTGCTTTGAATTAGTTCTATTATTGATGCCATTTTTTTATTAAAATTTTTAGTATATTCCTTATATTCATAAATGTTAGAAATAGCCATAAATATGGAAAAAATTATTGCTATAATTAGCGAAATAATAATTGATTTTTTGAATTTTATTTTATTGCTCATCTATTCTATACCCTATTCCTTTTACTGTTGTTATTATATTACTTCCTAATTTATTTCTTATTCTTTTAAAATATACTGTTATTGTATGATCATCTACATCATTGCCAGTCCATTCCCAGACCTTATCTAAAATTGTATTTCTATTTACTACTTTATTTATGTTGTTGAATAATAGTGCTAATAATTTTATTTCCAAACTCGTTAAATTTATTTGATTTTCACCTTTTAATACTATCATCTTATCTATATCAAAGCTAATATCTCCTACCTTAATTACTGTATTTTTCTGAGCTCTAAGTAATATCTTGTTTATTCTTGCTAATAATTCTTTTGTTGAAAATGGTTTTGTTAAATAATCTTCTGCACCAATCATTAATCCTTTTACAATATCATTTTCATCATCCCTTGCTGTTAAAAATATTGTCGGAATTTGTGATTTTTTAATAGTATGTTCATATAAATCATAACCTGTTCCATCCGGTAAGTTTATATCAAGTATTGCTAAATCTATTTCTGGTTTTGTGTCTAAATATTCTTTAGTTTCTTTTATTGTTTCGAATGCTATTACTTTGTAATTATTTGTTTCTAATGAATATTTTAGACTTTTTGACATTACTTTGTTGTCTTCTATTAGCAGTATATTCATGTCTTTCTCCTTTATTCTATATGAATTTATATTTTAGTGTATTTCAAAATTTATCTATCAATATTTGGTTCTTGGTATTTTTCTTGAATGATTTTTAAAGATTTTTCTGGTGTAATATTTGGATTACTAGTTAAATTATAAATTTCTAAAAATTCTTTTTCTGGATTTCTTGATTTATCTACTTTATCTGAAATGTATTGTCCTATGATGTATCCTTCACTTTCTTTAAAGTATAATCTTTTATTATTCAATACTTTCATTAAATATTTAATACACTCTTCTCTTGTTGCAAAGTTATTAATATGTTGTTTTTCATCAATCATTTCCAATACTCGTTTTTTTGTGATATATTGGCCCTTTTCTCTCATTTCAATAAGTGAAATTTCCATTAATGTTTTACTTGCTACATCTTGACTATCTCTTAATCTCCATTCTTTGTGTAGATTATAGTCATTTTGTGTTATTATCTTATTTTTTACTAGCCATTTGCTAAATAAGTTTTCAATTATTAATGTTGGTGATTCTCTTAAATATCTATATGCAGAATTTGTATTTATTGCATCAGAATATCCCATTGCATGTATCATTTCATGCAA
>JABCOX020000071.1 GCA_013333395.2 Clostridiales bacterium
AGGGAAAAATGTATCTGCCATTACAACACCACCCTATCAATTATAAGTACTCTATCCCCGTCATACTTAATTAGGACGGTATCGCCTTTTTTCAATTTATTACTCCTTATGTTGTGGTTATGTGTTTGAGGTCCATTACCTGCATCTGTTACATAACCCTCACATAAAAACTTAACCCATGAGGAATATTTAATCTGCTTTTTTACTATCACCATATCATTAAATGTTAATTCAATATCCGGATATGATTTTGTTATTGTTGCATAAAAAAGAGGCTCTACATATCCACGACTGCCCTCTTTCCTAATAACTTCTATTAGTTCATTTATTCCCGACATTATCTTGCATGCTCCTCTCTTTCCTAATTTACCCCATAACCTACTATTCTGGACCAACTAGACCTGTACTTTCCATACGTTCTTGAGGCTACCCTATTATTAGCATTGCCCTCAATTGTATGTATCTGTATTGACTCACCACTTCCACTAGTTCCCGTTACAATTCCTACATGGTTAGTATATTTTCTTGAGTAACCACCGGAACCATAAAAGAAAATAGTATCTCCAACCTTAGGAGTATACTCGCTAGGTGATTTTAAGCGTCCTGCATTCTTGTATGCTATATAGTAGTCATCACATAGATTAGTATTTGCTACAGGTGTATATCCTGCCTCTCTTAGGCATTTAGTTGCAAACCAACAACACCAAGCATAAGACGGCTTATTAATACCATTCCTTAAATACTTTTGAGCAACTTCTGCCACCCTATGTAAACCTTCGGAAGATGTTCCGTTTGTTGTAATAACATTAGCTTCTGCCTCGGCATCTGTCTTAACACCAGTTCCCCATTTAGCGGAAGATACGTTTTGGCCAGTAATCTTATTGTAAAACTTACTAATTTCAGGTACCCAATTACCGCCACCTTCTGCGTAGACTCCTACCATACTATTAAGTGATTTTTTGCCCTTGTTTACATAGTTTCTCGCTATGTTTGATATACCTCTTCTTATGCCTTCTTCAGGGCTTGAAAACTTCATCCATGAGCCATCTTTTTTTCTCATTCCGAAAAAGTTATTTTGTTCTCTTGCTAATCTTGATGTACCATTGCCTGTTTCATGCATAGAAATAGCGGCCACAATTGCAGGGTTAACTTTATACATATTCGCATACTTTAAGAACGTTGCACCCATACCGGCTAATTTACCGCCTAATACCTTATCCAACTGCTCCTTAGTTACCCCATGGCCCCAATCTCTACTACTTGTAGCTTGAGTATTTGTTGTATCCTCTTTACTTTCTTCCTTGCCTGCGTCTTTTTCATCCATGATATTGTCAAAATTCAATTCTAGATCTATCTCATATTTACCACCGGACCAAGTATGCTTATCCTTATCGATATAAAATTCACCTATTAGACCGGTAAAACTATCCTGCACTTGTACCTTATATCCACATTTACAAGATATATCGCCATAACCGGATAGATTGCAGGTCTTTTCAGGACCATTAAATTCAGCCTTTATTTCATCATCTGTTAAGGCTTTATCTTTCTTCTGTTCTATAACTTTAGAGATATATTGATATAACTTCCTCAATTCCTTGTTTAACTCTTCTTTAACTGTATTGCCTTTTTCATCAACAATTACAACTCTATTAACAAGGTTTTCTAGAGATACTTTGTAATTAGCAGAACTCATATTCTGGCTTTCATTAAACATAATTCTAAGCTTTTTAACACCTTTTTCAATTACATTAAATTTATCTATATCAACTTCTATCATGTATTTTTTATGATCTTTATCCTTCTTTGAGTGGGCTGTGTATGCGGACATTATCGTATCATACCTAGTTGCCCCAACAAACATCTTTGTTATCTTGGTATTTGCAGGTGCAATTGTTCCATACTTTAACGAGGTTTGATTGCCTTTACCCTTAAATACTTCTTTTGCTATGTCTTGTGCAGTTTTATCTACAAAATTATAATTAACTTGATCCTTAGCTAATAAAAAACCTATGTCATGAGCTATCATGGTTATTTCATTATTGGTATTGGACTTATCAATATCTATAATTGTCCCTCTGTATATTTCCTTACCACCAACATAAAAACAACAGGTTGACCCCTCAACAATTCCCAATTGTTCTAGTTTGCTATCAGTTACAGTCTGTATAAGATTAAATTCAAGCGTCCTAGAGGGTGATTTAATATCACCACTCCAAGTTACTGTTGTTAGTGCCTTCCCTAACTTATAAAACTTTCCATTTTTAATGTGTACTATCAATTCTATATCATTGTTTTTATATACTGCCATTAAGGAATCACCAACTTCCAATCGCTATATATAACATTAGATTTTTTTAACTTAGGATACCTTTTTAGGTTTTCCGGATTATTAACTATTTTTTTATATAACTTACCGTCCCCATAGTATTTTTTAGCTATCATATATAGATGTTCTCCATGTTTAACTGTATGTGTCTTCCCTATGCCCTGACCTTTAGGATTACTTAAATCAAAGGTGGGCTTATTCCTTGAGTATACTTAGTTAGGTATATAATTTTTAGCTTTATTTCTAACAGGTTCCGGTTGTCATTCAGGGATTATTATATCCTCATCTTCTTTTAACTCAAGAACAAAATATACATCTCCGCTACCGTCTTTTTCCTTATACTCAAAATGGTTAATCCTAACTTGTAAATTAATAGGTGTAGATGTAACAATGTACCTTAGCCTTGTACCTTGTTTACACCAACCTTCTAACTTATTTACATAACTATATGGATCAAGACCTTTAACATCTATAAATCTGTATTTAGCAGATGAACTAGGGAATAAGCCGGATAATGATATTGAGTCCGGCTCTGTTCCATTAAATAGATTAACAGTCCCCTTTTTTATTATCTTTTCGCCTGATATATCAGCGTTTACATTCTTGCCGACTTCAGACGGACACACTGGGAATCTTAAATTATCGCCTTGAGCATTTAAATATACTTCTATTTCTGACATCTTATACACCCCCTGCGACTGCTAAATTTATCTTCTTAGCAACTCTACCGGCCAACAAATCAATATCTGCATTTTCTCTAATAGTTAGACCATTAATAATTATATTAATACCTGAACTCTTACCTCTGCCATCTCTATATTCGTTGGCATCCTGTTTAGTTAGTAGCATTTCTCCTTCATGAGCATTTATAGGGTAATTATTTCTCGGTATAACCTTCTGCCCCATCGCTCTTGACCTACCATTATTACCACTACCACTGTCAGTACCATAAGCTAATCCGCCACGTTCACTATAATTTACCTTAACTGTAGCCCCGCCGGATATTGCTTTTTTAAAGCTTTCCCAAGCGTTTTTAGCCTTTATAATAATATTTGCAATACCACTTATAACACTTACAATACCACTTAATATAGGGCCTATTATTTTACCTACAGCCTTTATTACTCCGGATATGGCCCACCAAACAGTCTTCCAAACAATTCCTAACGCTTGTACTATTGTCTGTATTTCCTTTGAGTGAGACGCTATCCAACCCATAACACCACGTATGACATCGCCGGCAAATTGTATAACCGGTCTCATACCCTCAACCACCGTTTTAACTATTGTTCCAAACGTCTGTAGTACCGCCTGTGACTCTGGAGACTTGGTCACTATGTGATTATGTAAAGATTTAAATAAGTCGATTGCAGGTTGTATGCTGGTTGTAAAACTGTTAAATATACCGCCAAAATCCATGCCGGATAATAGCCCTGATATGCCTTGTATAGTACTGTTAAGTGTAGTACCTATTTTATTACCAAGTGTAGCTCCTGCATCATCCCCTAGCTTAGAGAATAAGCCTACACCACCACTTAATACAGGTTTTAGGCCGTCAAGTATACCAGTACCTATATTCTGCTTAACATTTCCTATGTTACCCATGATAGTTGACATCATACCCGATGATGTTTGAGCCTGTTTTGCAGAAAGACCACCAAACAAACCTTCTAACGTTTGTCCGTCTTTAGATTTCATCTTAAAGAAATCACCGCCGGCCTTATCAAAGTCTTCCTTAGTACCCTTGTAGCCAAACTCTTTTAGTCTTTCGAACTCGCCCATTTTAGCGTCTGCAAGAGCCTCTATTGCATCTCCTAAACTTTTATTTGGATCAGAGGCGGCCATATCTTCTGCAAGCTTAACCATCTTCATGGACTGCTTTACATCACCACCGGAAATTGTTAATGCTCTTGTACCTGTTTTGATTACCTCACCAGTTTCAAAAGGTGTAGCGTTGGCATTCGCCCTTAACTGCTTAACATAATCATTAGTCATTCCCTTTACTTGAGCCTTCGATTTTCCTTGATTACCAACACCCATGAAATGCTCCATAGATACTTTTTGTTGTTCTAGTTCCATACCGGATTGAACTGTTGATTTTATAACCACTCCGGCCGCCAAAACTCCAAGCATGCCTTTAATTTTATTAAGCGTACCGCTCGCCTTGTCTTTTACTCCTATCCTAGCGTCCCACCTTTTTTTAACTATATCTTTTAACTTACTGCCCACTCTTCCAATACTTGCAAAGGATGTATCCTTAATATTTAGAGCTATCCTCTTTGCATTCAATAGCATAGCCTCTTTTCTTATCCTAGATAATTCCCTTACTGTCTTCGCCCCATTTTTAAGGGCTACTGCTGGGTTCATAGCAGTTTTTTTAATTTTTTTCATAAGCGATATAACATGTTTATATATTGGTGTCGCTTTGTCCTTAGGAGCGGAGATTTTAGGCTTTACACTTTCCATCAATGATTTCATTTCTTTTGTTTTTTGGATAATCGGCATTACATTTTCAGTATAATCGTCTATTAGTGTTATGACCGCTTGTAATTCCTCTGTTGTAGCCATTTAATCACCTCTCATTTTAAAAAGCACTAGGGCAGACCATTATAGCCCTATGCCTGCCCTACCACCTGTTGCAATACTTAAATCTATTCTATCTTGTTCCTCTTGCATTTCCATCTCTGCAAAAGCTTTTAAAAGGATATATTCGCCCTTTTTATTTTTCATTATGTTATAGGACTCAGACGGAAGAATGCGACCCCTAGACCATAAATAATAGGCCATAAGGACATCATAATCCGTCTCTACTAGTTTTTTATCTCTTTAATTGAGTTCTTATTGAAGCCTACTACCTCTCTATATGTGTTGTATAGTTTAGTAATTTCACCTTTAGTTAATAGCTTTTCTACTAGGTGAGACGGAGTTTTAGCATTAAACTTTTTCATTATGCTACTCTGCTTGAACAACTGCTTATCTTCAACGTAAACGCATTCAACCAACAACATCTTCTTAACTTCTAACGGATTAGAGTCAAGTTCAACATCTCCATCATCAGTATAACTAACCTTGTTATACCTATCTTCAATATCCTGTTCAAGGTTAATAGATACCTGCCTTAACTCAACAATAAAAGGATTACCAGTTGCCTCTGATAATCTAGGTATTTCCACCTTTTGAGTTTTAACCTTAAACTTACCTAGGTCAGTAGATAAAAGTAAATCTAATACGTTTGGTGCCCCTTTTGTTTCATCTGTATTATCTGTTTCGGCTGTTTCATTTATGTTATTTGTCTTCATCTCTTCCATCTTTTTTAATCTCCTTTTTTAAAACTTTCTTATATCATATCTAAATAATCATGGTTTGCAAAAGTGAATGGAGCATCTACTTCTCCTATTTCTGCACGTTTCCAGTCTGCAAGTGTTAGGTCGTCAAATATAACACCCTCTAGTGATACTCTTTCAGTACCATAAGACTGCGGGTCTGCTAATTTTGATACAATTGTAAACTCCATTGACTCGCCCTTTTTAAACTTGTCAGATATTAACCTACCCATTCTAGAGGACATCTTAAATAGTGTTAATGACCCTTTACCCTCTGCGGACATTATTTTATGGCCCACTGTATACTGCCTAGGTATTGTTATTTTTTCCTTATCAAAATCTAACTTAGCCTGCAGGGCCTTACACTCTGCGACATATTCGCCATCAAGCCACACTTCCCCGAATGTACCGGATATAGGTTTTTCTTGGCTAAACTTCATTTCGTTATAATTCATTAGCTACCTCTCTTTCTATACAGATACTTCAATATCGAAATCTTCCATAGCGTCAATACCCTTAATGCTAATAGATAGGAATACCTTTGAGCCTGTGTTAGCTTCTTTTATTTCCTGTTCCGTCATAGCCTTAACATCAACACCCTTAGACTTTAAGTACTCTTTCTGCTTTGTCATGTTAATGCCAACATCAAAGCCCTTTTCGATTAGCTCTTCTGTTGAAAGGTCTGCAAGGAAATTCTTAATCTCAACAATTAGCAAGCACTTATTATCATAACTATTAGGAACCTTTCCTATATAGTGGTCTATGATAACCTTGTAAATAGCATTGTTAATTAACTTGTAGGAGTTGACCAATTTAATTTTCTTAAACTGTTCTCCTCTATCCTCTGTAATTGATGTTCTTGAATTAACTCCCCTTGCAATACGAGCCTTGCCCTTTTTCCAACACAATGTTAACTTCCCGCTTTCAATTGCGGTATCAATAGCACTTTTCTCCTGATCCGGTATAGACTCTATCTCGCTAAGCCCTGCTAATGTTATTGATTGTGAATATGGTGTACCGGCAATTAAGCCTGCTATACGTCCTGTATATGTACTAGCCTTAACAGCCTTACCGCCAACCATGAAATCGTCTGTAACAAAATTAATTACATCCTCGGAGTCTGCATTAAGTGTAGGATTTGAT
>JABCOX020000072.1 GCA_013333395.2 Clostridiales bacterium
CAGGTGAAAGCATGTTCTTAAGCAAATTTACAGCAACAGAAGATGGATCAAAAATTTCATTCTCATCATCATTCCCAGGAGAAATCTTAGCAGTAGATGTAACACCAGAAAAATCATACATTATTCAAAAAAGTGCATATTTAGCATCAGAAGAAGGTGTAGAATTAAGCACACATTTCCAAAAGAAATTAGGAGCTGGATTCTTTGGTGGAGAAGGTTTCATCATGAATAAATTAACAGGAAAAGGAACAGCGTTTGTTGAAATCGATGGAACATCAATTGAATATGATTTAAAAGCAGGTGAAGAAATCATTATAGCAACAGGACATTTAGCAATGATGGAATCAACATGTACTATGGACATTAAAGGTGTAAAAGGACTAGGAAATGTACTATTTGGGGGAGAAGGAATTTTCAACACAGTAGTAAGAGGACCTGGAAAAGTAATAATGCAAACAATGACAATTGGAGAATTATCAGCAAGAATTGCACCATATATGGCATATAGAGGAAGATAATAGGTAGGAGAAAAAATGTCTAACATAAATGATTATCTAAAATGGAGAGGAGATATATCTCTAAAACATGATGAATTAAATGAAATTGATGAATTAATTTTAGCAAGATATTCATACTTTCCATTTTTCAAGATAGAAATGGAATCAGAAGAAACAATTAGTGACATCTCAAAAAAAATGTCTAAATTTAAAGATGATGAATACAATTATCTTGGTGACAGAGAGATGAATGCACTAATTGGAAAGTCAGTACGATTTAAGAATTTAAAAGTTACAGATTACAAAGAAAGTAATGATCAAGAGGAAGAAAAGCAATTTTCTGCAATTACTATTACATTAAACGATGAACTAAAATATATTTCGTTTTTAGGAACTGATAAATCAATCATAGGTTGGAAAGAAGATTTTAATTTATCATTTACACAAGACATTCCTGCGCAAATAGAAGCATTAAAATATGCAAATAATATGATGAAAAAATATCCAAATTCAAAATTTATTTTTGGAGGACATTCTAAAGGAGGAAACATTGCTATTTACGCAGCAATAAATTCTTCTTTAGAAAATAAATCAAGAATTCTAAAAGTATTAAATTACGACGGACCAGGATTTCCAGAAGAAATTATTGAATCAGATAAATTCAATCAAATAAAAGAAAAAATACATACCTACCTACCACAAGAATCCATAATTGGTAGAATTATGGATCAAGGGGGCAAGGTAACAGTAGTAACAAGTACAGAAAAAAATATTTATCAACATGATATTTATTCATGGCAATTAATTGCTAAGAAATTTAACAAACGAAACAAACCAAATCAAAAAAGTGAAATAGTATATAAATCACTAAGAAAATATCTTCGTGAAACAGAAGCCGAAAATAGAAAGAAAGCAATAGATTTGATATTTAAAATATTTATAGATTCTGAATTTGAAACTTTTGCAGAAATAGGTGAAAATAAAGTAGAAAATATTATGAAAATAATAGGACAAGTACGCGAATTAAAAAAAGAAGATAAAGATTTGATTGTTAAAATGCTAAGTGAATTAGCAAAAACTTATATATCGACAAGAACAAAAGACATGAAAAAAAGAAGAAAAAAATAGGAGAATATTAAATGTTAACAGCAAATGGAGTATCAGTAAGATTCGGAAAAAGAAGCTTATTTGAAGACGTAAATTTGAAATTCAATAAAGGATGTTGTTATGGAATAATAGGTGCAAATGGTGCCGGAAAATCAACATTTTTAAAAGTATTATCAGGAGAATTGGAACCAAGTAAAGGCGAAGTAAGCAAAGATAAAACAGAAAGAATTTCTGTTTTAAAACAAAATCACTTTGAATTCGAAGACAAAAGCGTAATTGATACAGTAATAATGGGAAATAAGGAATTATACGAAATCAAAAATGAAAAAGATATGATTTATGCAAAGCCAGAATTCACAGAAGAAGACGGAATGATTGCGGCAAGACTTGAAGAAAGATTTGCAGAGTTGGACGGATGGAATGCAGAATCAGATGCAGAAACATTATTAAATGATTTAGGAATAAAACCAGAAGACCATTATAAGCTAATGTCAGAATTAGAACCAAAGGATAAAGTTAAAGTATTATTAGCACAAGCACTATTTGGAAATCCAGATATTTTACTATTAGACGAACCTACAAACGATTTAGACTTAAAATCAATAGGATGGTTACAAGAATTTTTAATTAATTTTGAAAACACAGTAATTGTAGTATCACACGATAGATATTTTTTAAATAAAGTATGTACTCACATTTGTGATGTGGATTATGGGGAAATAAAATTATATCCAGGAAATTATGATTTCTGGTATGAATCAAGCCAATTAATTCAAAAACAAATGAGAGAGCAAAACAAGAAAAAAGAAGAAAAAATAAAAGAACTTCAAGAATTCATTCAAAGATTCAGTGCAAACGCATCAAAATCAAAACAAGCAACATCAAGAAAAAAATCACTTGAAAAAATTGAATTGGAAGAAATAAAACCATCAAACAGAAGATATCCATATGTAGATTTCAAACCAGACAGAATGCCAGGAAATGAAATATTACAAGTTGAAGGAATCAGCAAAACATTAAATGGTGAAAAAATATTAAATAATGTTTCATTTAAAGTAAAAGAAAATGATAAAATCGCATTTTTAGCAGATAATGAAAATGCAATGACATTATTATTCCAAATCATTGCAGGAGAAGTTGAACCAGATGAAGGAACAATCAAATGGGGAACAACAATAACACATAGTTATTTCCCTAAAGACAACAACTATTTGTTCACAGGAAATGAAAGCATAACAGACTGGTTAAGACAATACTCAAAAGATCCAGATGAAACATATGTAAGAAGTTTCCTAGGAAGAATGTTATTCTCAGGAGAAGAAGCATTGAAAAAAGTAAATGTAATCTCAGGAGGAGAAAAGGTTAGATGTGTTCTATCAAAAATGATGTTATCAGGAGCGAATTTCTTGATAATGGATGAACCAACAAACCATTTAGATATGGAATCGATAACAGCATTGAACGAAGGAATGGAAAAATTCAAAGGAAATATGTTATTTACATCACACGACCATCAATTAATGCAAACAGTAGCAAACAGAATAATTGATATAAAAGCAGACGGAATAATAGACAAAGAAATGACATATAATGAATACTTAGAAATAGAATAACAAAAAAGCATGTATTTTAAAAATAAATTAAATACATGCTTAATTTTTTGGTTTATATTTACTGATAATTTTAGCGATTGACTCATAATCATTCTCAACAATATCTAAGAAAGCAAACAAAATTCCGTGGATCAAACTGAGTTCCAGAATATTTTTTTAGTTCATCCACAACTTTTTCAAGAGGAATCACATCCCTATAGCTTCTTCGAGAAGTCATTGCATCAAAAGCATCAACAATTGTGCAGATTCTAGCCAAATAAGGAATATCATGTCCACGCAGTCTATTAGGATAACCACTGCCATCAAATTTTTCATGATGATGTAAAATAATAGGCAGACAATCATAGAAAAAATCAGAATTTCCGAGAATTTGAACCCCTACAATAGGATGCATTTTTATTTGAGAATATTCTTCATCAGTCAACTTAGATTCTTTAAGTAAAATTGAATCAGGAATACCAATCTTTCCAATATCATGGAATAATCCACCAATTTTAAGAGTAATTAAGTCTTTTTTAGGTAGGGCTAATTTTTTACCAAGTAAAACTGAATAAGCAGAAACTCGATCAGAATGACCTCTAGTATAAGGATCTTTAGCTTCAACGGTTTGTCTAAGAATTTCAATTGTATCAATATAGTGTTTTTCTATGTCACGAGTGATATCAATAAAATCATCATTTTTATCATAAGTATTTGAAGAAAAATCATTATTATTCATAAAGTCTCCAATCCTTAAATTTGTATCATTATATCACAAAATTAGACTAAAAAGCTAATAAAAACAGATAAAATTACAGAAAATACTTGATTAAATTATGTAAATCGATTAAAATAAATTTGTAATTGACTTTTAAAAAGCTTTCACGTAACTCATTAACTTGGAGGCTTGGCCTCCGCAGCAACCTGCAAAGGAGGTAATATGCAATCAGAAAATAAGCACAAAATTGAAGGAGTGCTGTTTTCAAGTAGCGAATTGAAAAATAACGAGACGGTATTAACCGTCTTAGAGGAAGCAAGAAAGCTTAGAGAAAGGCCAGAAGTTCTTGCAACTCTCGGATACATTCTTGAAAAAACAAACTCTGCAAAACATACATGGTTTGTAAACCGTATGGTGACGTTAGAGATTTCAAGGACAACTGAACACAAAGGAATTAGGTTTAGAAGATATTCTGAGAAGTTGTACAGTGGCGAGGATCTATATTATATTAGGTCCATCTATAGGAGGAAACGCAATAATTGCAAAGAGGAGTGCTAAATAGCGCTCCTCTTTTTATAATTAATTAAAGAACTTGCAAAATTTATGTAAAATTGATAAAATAAATCGGTAATCAATTTTTTTGTAGAGCTTTCATGTAACTCGTTAAGTTGGAGGCTTGGCCTCCAAAGCAACCTGCAAAGGAGGAAAAATGCAGAAAAGAGAACTCAGCAAAGTTGAAGGAGTACTATTTGCAAGCTATGAGCTTGAAAATGACGACTTCAAGAAGAAGGTGTTGAAAGAGGCCGAGAGTCTGAAAGAGAGACCGGAAGGTTTAGCAACTAGAGGATACATATTTCAGAAGACCAAAAGTGGACTTCATACGAGATTTGTAGCAAGACTGGAAAGACTAGAACTTGGACGCTCAATAGATTTTGCTGGAGTAAGATATAAGAGAGTATCTGAAAGTCTTTTTGTAGGAGAGGACATTTACATGTTACACTCCAGATACAGATGCAAAAAGATGGACGTATGGGAAGAGGGCACTTAATAGTGCTCTCTTTTTTATATAAAAGCTTGAAAAATTATGTAAATAAGTTAAAATAAACTAGTAAGCTATTTAGAAAAGCTTTCAAGGGAACTTGGAGGCTGCATAAGCCTCCTTAACAAATGTTGCATGGAGGTTCAATATGCAATATAAAATCATAAATGGAGTAATCTTCTCAGAATTTGAAATAAATGATAAAGAGAAGATTAAAAAAGTCTTGAAAGATGTTCAGGTCTTAAATGACCGAACAAAGACTTTTGCAACGTTAAAGGGAATTTTGGAAAAGACAAGGCTAGATCATGATTCGGCCTTTATTCAACGCCTGGTCAGACTAGATATTTCCAGAACCACAGATTATCTTGGGGTAAGGTATACCAGACACTCCAAGCTCTTGTATAGTGGAGAAGATTTACATTATCTTCGAAAACTATACTTAGAGGGTAAACTGGTATAAAAAAAGGGAGCACTGAATAGTGCTCTTTTTCAGTTAAATACCATTGAAATAGATTAATAAAAAATATATAATGAATTCAAATGAAAAGGGGTGTAATAAATGGCAAAAATAGAAGAGAAAAGAAAATTAAATAATTTTAGAGAATTAATTGATTATACAGAAGAAACATATGGAGACAATATTTGCTATAAATACAAGAAAGACATCAAAGAAAAACCTGCAACAATCATAGAAACTAGTTTTAAAACAGTTGCAACTAAAGTTAGAGGATTAGCAACATTTATATTAAATTATGAAAAAGAAATGAAAAGAATTGTCGTAATCGGCGATAATAGCGAAAAATGGGTGGAAGGATATTTAGGAGTAGCAACATCAGGAAAAATTGTTGCTCCGATGGATAAATTACTACCAGAAAAAGAAATAGAGTCTTTATTAAAAAGAAGTGATATAGATGCTGTTATAACAGACAAAAACCATTTAGAAATATTTACAAGATTAAGAGACAAAAAAGACAATAAATTAGAAACAATAATTTGTATGGAAAAAGTAAATATTAAAGACATAATTGACATGGAAACAGCAATTGAAGAAGGCCTTAAATTACTTGAAATGGCGATAAAAAATACAATGAAGTTGAAATAAAAGATGATGAAATGAATATAATGTTATTTACATCAGGAACAACTGATAAATCAAAAATTGTAATGCTAACACAAGCAGGAATAATGTCAAATGTATACAGTATTCAATTCCATGTAGAAATAACAACAAAAGACACATTACTATCGTTTTTACCAATACACCACACATTTGAAAACACAATTACAATTTTATTATCAATGTATAAAGGCGGAACAGTAGCATTCTGTGATGGGTTAAGATATATAGCAGATAACTTGAAAGAGTACAAAATAACAATATTTGTCGCAGTTCCACTGGTAATGGAAACAATGTACAAAAAGATTCAAAAAGGACTAGCTGAAAAAGGAAAAGACAAGTTAATAGCTAAAATGATAAAAATATCAAACGCACTATTAAAATTACACATTGACTTAAGAAAAGTAATATTTAAACCAATACATGCAGTATTTGGAGGGCATTTAAAGAAAGTTCTATACGGATCAGCAAGTATTTCCAAAGATACAATAACTGCTTATAATAATTGGGGAATTAATTTAATACAAGGATATGGATTAACAGAAACATCTCCAGTATTAACAGCAGAAAGTGAAACAAGACATAAGATAGGATCTGCCGGATTCTGCATATTGAATCAAGAATTGAAAATAGAAAATCCAGATAAAGATGGAATCGGTGAAATCGTAGCAAAAGGAAAAAATATCATGTTAGGATATTATAATGATGAAGAAAAAACAAAAGAAGCATTCACAGAAGATGGATTTTTCAAAACAGGGGACTATGGATACATAGACAAAGATGGATTTTTATTTA
The DNA here is from genome assembly GCA_013333395.2 of Clostridiales bacterium. Lineage (GTDB taxonomy): Bacteria > Bacillota > Clostridia > TANB77 > CAG-508 > CAG-793. Next base: position 6,866 of record JABCOX020000072.1, read on the forward strand.
TAACAGGTAGAAAAAAAGACATAATTGTACTAAAAAATGGAAAAAATGTATATCCACAAGAGCTAGAATTTTTAATAACAAAATTAGATTATGTATTAGAATGTATCGTATTTCCAAGGAACAAAGATAAAACAGACACAGTAATTCAAGCAAAAATCGTATATGATAAAGATAGAATAAAACAAATATATGGAGAAAAAACCGAAGAAGAATATAAAAAAGATATATGGAAAGATATTAAAGAAATCAATAAAGATTTAGTAACATACAAACATATCAAAGAAATAGAAATAACAGACATCCCTATGGAAAAAACAACAACACAAAAAATTAAAAGATATGTAGAAATAGAAAAAGAAAAAGAAAATAAAAAATAAAACAGATCCAGTATGTATTTTGCATACTGGATTAATTAACATACAAAATAAAAAGCACCATTAAGATGGTGCTTTTGGTGCAACAGGAGGGATTCGAACCCCCGACCTCTCGGTTCGTAGCCGAGTACTCTATCCAGCTAAGCTACTGTTGCATATTAAATAACAATCACATTATACAAGAAATAAATGCAAAAAACAATAAAAACAAGAGAAATATTGAGAAAAAAAGAAAAATGTGGTAATATAAAAGATATATGGGGAGCAAAAATGAGAGAAGAAAAGTTAAAAGAAATTGATAAACATATAGAACATTTTAAAACAATAAAAAAATCAAATCCATTTGAAAGTGAAGGATTTATAACAGTAAAAAACTATGAAATAGAATTGAATAACGGAAAAACAATTCATAGGGAGCAAATATATAAGAACGGAAGAGAAGGAAACTCAATAACTGTATTGCCAATAACAAAAGATAAAAATGTAATATTAGTAATAGAACCAAGAGTTTTCACAAAGAGAACCGTAGGGGTAGAAGCACCTGCCGGATATGTAGAATATGGAGAAAAACCGATTGAAGCAGCAGAAAGAGAATTGCTTGAAGAGACTGGTTTAAAAGCAAAAGAATTGATTCAATTAAGAGAATATTATTGTGATATGGGATCATTTGCAGGAATTACATCATCATTTATAGCAAAAGACTGTGAAAAAGTATCAGAACAAAAATTAGATTCAGATGAATTCATAGCAATCGTAGAATGCACTATAGATGAAGCAAAAGAATTAATTGATATGGAATATATTAAAGATATCAACACAATATATTTAATAGAAAATTTAGAAAAATTTATATAATACACAAAAGATAGAGATACGAAAACATAAAAGGAATTAATAATGAATATACTTTTTGTAATAGATCAGATGGATAATATGAGCAGTGGAGTAACAGTAATTGCGAATAAGCTAGCTGATGAACTATCAAAAATGGGACATACAATTTATTGGATAGGCATTGGAGATATGGCCAGAAATAAAATAGAATGTCAAGAAATTAAATTCAAACTATTAAAAGATAAAATAGCTGATAAAGAGCTAAAATTCGCTAAACCAAATATCAGAGAAGCAGAAAAATTAGTAAGAAAAGTTGATTTAGTACATTTTTTTACACCATTTAGATTATCAAGAAAAATATTAAAAATAGCACAAAAAGAAGATGTGCCATGCACAGCAGGATTTTACATACAACCACAAACTATAAGTAATTTAATAAACATGGAAAAAAGCAAATTGGTAAATAAATTAATTTTTATGTATTTAAAAAGATTTTATAACCAAATCGAACATGTACATTGTCCAAGTAATTACATAGTAAACGAATTAGAAGAACAAGGATTTATTTCAAATTTACACGAAATATCAAATGGAATTAGCGATGAATTGCACTATTTAAAATTGAGCAAACCAAGTAGATTCGCAGATAAATTTATAATTGCAACAGCAGGAAAATATGTAAAAGAGAAAAAACAAGATATCATAATAGATGCAATTGCAAAATCAAAATATGAAAAAGTGATTCAATTGATAGCCGCAGGAGATGGACCAGAAGAAAATGCATTAAGAAAAAAATCATATAAGCTAACAAATTTACCAATATTCAATTGGTATTCAAAAGAAGAGCTATATGAGATATTAGGATATTCAGATTTATATATCCATCCATCAGACTTTGAATCAGAACCAATAACCTGTATGGAAGCAATGGCATTAGGAAGAGTACCAATCATTGCAGACAGTGAAGAAACAGCAGCCAAGCAATTCGCAATAGATAAAAAATCACTATTTAAATCTAACAATAGTACTGATTTAGCGAAAAAAATCGATTTTTGGATAGAACATCATTCATTAAAAGAAAGAGTTGAAGAAGAATATACAATTTTAATGAAAAAATATAAATTAAGCGATTCAGCAGAAAAAATAGAGAGAATGTTCAAAGAAGCAATAAAGGATTTTGAAGATGGACAAGATTAGTGAAGAATCAAAACAACAAAAAGACAAAGATGAATTACTAAAATCAAAAATAAAAGATAAAATTAAAATAGCAAAAAACAAAAATCGTTATATGGAAACCGATTTTTTAGATTTAAGAGAACAAGAAATAGTAAAAAGTGAAATAATAAAAAACAAATATCAAAATACAACACTATACGGAGGACACGAAAAAGCCGAAAGAAAAGTTTTAATAGTATATACCGAACAATATGAATATATACTAGAAAATATTTATGATGAAATATTAAAAATTATCAGAATAGAAAATCCAAAAGAATATTATCAAAAATATGAACATAGAACATATTTAGGAGCATTAATAAAACTAGGAATAAAAAGAGAAAAAATTGGTGATATAATAGTAAAAGAAAACGGCGCAGATATAATATGTAAAAGCAGTATTTCGGAATTTATTGCCAGCAATATCAACACATTAACAAGATTTCAAAAATCTAAAATAACTATAGAAAATATATCAGAACTAGAATATAATGAACCTGAAAAACAAAAAGTAAACATCATTGTACAATCAATGAGACTAGATTCAATAATAGCAGAATTAGCAAGAACTTCGAGAAGCAAAGCCCAAGAACTAATACAACAAGAAAGAGTATTTGTCAATTTTAAAGAAGAATTAAGAACAAGTATAAAAATAGAAGAAGATTCCTATATAACAATAAGAGGTAAAGGACGATTTAAAATAAATAAAATTTTAAATAATACAAGATCAGGAAAAATAGTTGTAGAAATAGAAAAATAACAAAAGAGGAAAATATGAATAATACGATTGAAATAATAATGAAAATATTGAATGGCAAGATTTTTTATTCAATAGTAATAGTAGTTGTAAGCTTTTTGATATTTAGAGGATTTAATCATTTAATAAAAAAAGCTAGACATACAAACACAAATAACAGAGCATTTAAAAATAAGACAATAATTGGAATAACATTGAGTTCTCTAAGATATATAATGATGATAGTAGTTGTTCTAATGCTATTACAAGTAAATGGAGTCAATGTAAGCTCAATGCTAGCCGGAGTCGGAATTATTTCCGCAATCGTAGGTTTATCAATACAAGATGCTCTAAAAGATATAATAAGAGGATTTACAATAGTATCTGACGAATATTTTAAAGTCGGAGATATTATAAAATATAAAGACATAACTGGGAAAGTATCAATGATAGGCATACGTTCAACAAAAATGTATGATATAAAAACAGGAAATGAAATAACAATAGCAAATAGAAATATTGAGCAAGTTGAAAAAATATCAAAAGAATTATATGTAAGAATTAATTTTCCATATGAAATAAAGATGAAAAAGGCAGATAAAGTAGCAAATTTAATAGCAGATTTATTAAATAAGGAAGAATTAATTTACACAGCTAAAAATGTAGGATTGGTAGAATTTGCAGGATCAAGCAAAGACTATTGTATAGCAATAACATGCCATCCAGAAGATAAATTAAAAGCAAATAGAATTGCATTAAGAACAATAGCAGATGTAATGGAAGAAAACAATATCGATATTCCATATCAACAAATTGATATACACAATAAGTAGGTGAATAAAATGATAAATTTACCAGAATGGTTAGAAAATGAGTTAAAAGCTCAATATAATGATGAAATAGTAGAGCAGATAAAGCAAGGATTTGAATCAGAAAGAAAAACAACATTCAGAGTAAATACAATAAAGTCAAATGATCAAGAAATAATAGAAGAGTTAGAATCAAATCAAATTAAATATAAAATAATAAACAAAAACCTTGTGGAAAATGTGCAAACTCCAACCATTTTTGTATTAGAAAATGATATTGAAATCAGAAAAACAAAAATATATAACGAAGGAAAAATATACATTCAGAATTTATCTTCAATGATGCCACCATTATTTTTGAATCCAAAAGAACAAGAAGATATATTAGATATGGCAGCAGCGCCTGGAGGAAAAACAACACAAATGGCAGCAATGTCCAATAATAAAGCAAATATTACAGCTTGTGAAAGAAACACAATAAGACTTGACAAGATGTTGTATAATATAAATAAGCAAGGTGCAAATATCTATTGTATAAATAAAAATTCAATAGAGTTAGATGATTTCCTAAAGTTTGATAAAATATTATTAGACGCTCCATGTACAGGAAGTGGAACAATAAACGATAAAACAAACTTTGAAAAACATTTAACAAAATCCTTGTTAGAAAAAACAACAAAAACACAAGAAAAATTACTAAATAAGGCAATAAAACTACTGAAAAAAGATGGTGAATTAATATATTCAACATGTTCCATTTTCAAAAAAGAAAATGACGAAATAATTCAGAAAGTAATATCACAAAACCCCAATATCCGCTTAGAAAAAATAGATATTTTAAATAAAGAAAATATTAATATGATAAAAGGAATTGAGGAGAAAACAATAACAATATTACCAAATGAATATTTTGAAGGATTTTATATTGCTAAATTAGTAAAATAAAGGAGGAAAATATGGTAAAACAATTAACAAACCAAGAGTTTGAAAACAGTGTTAAAAATTCAGATAATTTAGTATTTGTAGATTTTTATGCAGATTGGTGTGGACCATGTAGAATGATGGCACCAATCGTAGAAGAAATATCAGAAGAAGTAGAAGGTGTAGAATTTTATAAAGTAAACTGCGATGATGAACAAGAATTAGCAGCAAAATATGAAGTAATGACAATACCAACATTACTAATTTTAAGAAAAGGTGAACAATTAAAAGAATTTATTGGAGTTACAGATAAAGACGAAATAATTGAAGCATTAAACAATTTAAAATAACAAATGAACAGCGGTAATTAAGTTATCGCTGTTTTATTTTTGAAATAAAACAGTAATAATGTAGAAATATTTCACAAAAAATGATATTATATAGATGTAACAATGGTACAATAGTGCACGCCATTAATATGGCAGAAAGGGAAACATGATTGTTTTAAGTAAAAAAGCTCTAAGAAAGGTTTTGAACAACCGGAAAATTATCAATGATATTGCAGAAGAAGGGCAGAAGATAGTATTTCCGGTAAATCTCCTAAAAACTCTAGATCCTGAAGAGGTTTCAGAGGTTTTAAGCATCAAGGAAATTAAACTTGAGGAATCCAGAAGAAAGACTCCATTAGGATTTTTGGATGATGAGGAATTAGAGGTTGCAAAAGTTCTTGAATCCAACAAAAAAGAGGAGAACATCATAGTATATCTAGAAGACGAATTCAGGATTGAAGCCTTGGTGCGTGTTCAAGGCATTTCTGGAAAGAAACTTTCGAACAAGAAGGAAAAGTATCAAACTCCTCAAGTCCATCTTGAAAATGATGACTCTCAAATCTTTAAGAAAGGTTTAGACATTAAAATTGACCAAGATTTAAAGGAAAACTCATTGGTTATTATTAACGGATACTATGCCGCTAAGTACAGAGAAGGTAAGCTTTTAAGGATTTCAAAGCAGCCATCAGCAGGATGCACGTTAGACGACCCCTACATAAAGTACTACAATGAGGCATTGAAAATCTCAGCAAAAGAAGCACCACTACTCATAGTGGTAGGGGACGCTGGGACAGGTAAGACCTACATGGCCATCAATGCAGCGCTGGATGGTATAGAAAGTGGTGAATATGAGCAAATTATAGTAACTGCCCCAACAGTAACGACTGGAGGGGAAGACTTAGGATATTTACCAGGAGAAATCTCAGAAAAGATGACTCCTTATTTAGGAGGGTTTGAGGATTCAATATTTAAGAGACTTCTGAATTTTGAGATAAGGAAGAACAAATCGGAAAAGAAGATTTCAGAATTAAGAGCTGAAGCAAAAAACAAGTTGGCTGAAATGCTTTTATCCGAAACCATAAAGATTCTTCCATTAGGATTTTTAGCAGGACATTCGCTTGATAAATGCTATGTTTTAGCGGATGAAATGCAGAATTCGAATTGGAGCCAGGTAAAATCCTTGATAACTAGAACAGGAGAAGGAACTAAACTCGTTATGATTGGCGACACCAATCAAAGCCAAAGTGAGGCAGATATAAATGTCTTGGACAAATTGATTAAAAGGTGGAGCGACGAGCCACTTTGCTGGAAAGTCAATCTTTCTGAAAGTAGAATCAGAAGATCTGCAATTTCAGGAATTGCGGTTAGAATCATGTAACAAAAATAGGGCCTCGGAAACTTCCGAGGTCCTTTAATGCGTAAATATTAAATTAATTTTAAAAGAATATTAATTTTAGTTTACATATTGCACAAAAGCTCTAAATATTGTATAATATAATAGTAGTGTAAACTAAAATAAATAAAATATAAAGAGAGATTAAAGTATGAAAAAATTAAAAGTTTTTATTATTTTAGCTGGAATCTTATTAGCAGGAATTTTAATGATGTCAAGTAAAATTTATGCTGTAGATTCTTCAGCAAATCCAATGTATTTAGGATTATATAACAATAGTAATGCTAGAAAAACAGGCTTTTATGATTACTTAGATGCATCTAAAGCACGTAGACCAGCAATAAAAATTGTCAAATATGAAAATGCACAAGGATTAGGAAATGTAGATTATCTTACACAAATATATTGTTTAAGACATGGAATAGGATTTGGATCAGAAGGTTCAACAGCAGCCATAGTTCCATATACACAACATTTTGATATGAAACAACCAGAAACAATTGGTAACGAATACAAAGAAGCCATTGGAATAACTGCAGGAGTAACACCAAATTATAATAAAATAATGTGGATATTAAACATGGTAGCAAATCCAAATAATCAAGAATCAATTATTGCATTATTTGAAGCAGCAGGAATCAATATTGATGATTTCAAAGGTGATAAAGCTCAAATGACTCAAGAAGAAATGATAGATATAATAGAGGCTGCACAACAAATGGCAATCTGGTATTATACAAACCCAACAGGTGATTATCATCCATCAGGAACAAATGAATCATTAAGAGTAGGATTAACAAATCAAAATAATTCAAAATCACCAGTGGTATCAAAATACTACAATGACGAAATAAATTATCCATTAAATGAATTATATAGATATTTAATAACAAAATCTGAAGAAGCAGTTAATAGAGGATATACATATCAAACAGCAGCAACAACAATTAACTTTAATAAGGATAATGCAACATATGTTGAAGAAGGAGCGAATTATAAATTTGGACCATATAATTTAACATATACAAATAACCCAGGGATTAATGTTAATATTGAAGCAGATGTACAATTAGGAAATAATATAAGAATTGTAAATGCACAAGGTGTTGAATATCCAGGAAATACAGTATCAGAAAAGATATTAAATGCAAATGGTACAGACTTTTATGCTGTAGTACCAAAATCAACAAATGTAAAAACATTTAAAATTGCAGTTTCAGCCAATTATCAAACAACAGATATTACATATTGGTCAACATCTGCAAATATTGCACAAAGAAATCAACCAGTAGTAATTGTACAAAAAGCACCAAAAGCTTTTAATGACGAAAAAATAATTCAAGTTAGAGAAATTCCAAAAGAATTTGACTTAGCATTAAGAAAATTCATTACAGGAATTAGAAGTGCAACAGGAGTTGCTAAACAAGTAGAAAGTAGAGAGCCAGTAATAACACAACAAGCATTAGAAGATTTAGCAACTGGACGTACAGAATTTAAAACAACAGCAGTAAAAACACATAGAAAAGATGCTTTAACAGTTGAAACAGGTGACATCGTAACATATACAATTAGAGTATACAACGAAGGAGATGTTGATGGATATGTTGATCAAATAACAGATTATCTACCAGCAGGATTAGAGCTAACAGAAAATAGTAGAATAAATCAAGCCAATAGATGGGCAAAAGATGGAAAAGTTTTAAGATCTGAATTACACACAAAAGACTTACTAAAAGCTTTTGATAAAAATACAAAAACATTAAGCTATGTAGATTATCAAGTTGAATGTACAGTGTTAGACACAACAAACTTAACAACAAGAGACTTAACAAACGTAGCAGAAATAACAGCACAAAGACCAGTTGATAATCAACAAATAAGAGATAGAGACTCAGTACCAAATAATCTAACAAGAGATCAAATCACAAATTATAACCCAGGAACATCTGAAAAAGGTAAAGGTTATGAAGATGATGATGATTATGAGCCATTAAAAACATCAAACAAAGAGTTCGACTTAGCATTAAGAAAATTCATAACAGGAATCAGAACATCTACAGGAGTTGCTAAACAAATAGGAAGTAGAGAACCAGTAATAACAAAACAAGCATTAGAAGATTTAGCAACAGGACGTACAGAATTCAAAACAACAGCAGTAAAAACACATACAAAAAATCCTTTACAAGTTGAAAAAGGAGATATCGTAACATATACAATTAGAGTATATAACGAAGGTGAAGTAGATGGATATGTTAGAGAAATAGCAGATTATCTACCAGCAGGATTAGAATTAACAGAAAACAGTAGAATAAATCAAGCAAATGGATGGAACAAAGATGGTAAAACATTAAAGTCACAATTCCATGCAAAAAATATAATTAAAGCTTTTGATAAAAATACAAAAACATTAAGCTATGTAGATTTCCAAGCTGAATGTACAGTATTAGATACAACAAATTTAACAACAAGAGACTTAACAAACGTATCAGAAATAACATCACAAGATCCAAAAGAAGGAGTTAATGTAAGGGATAGAGATTCAATTCCAAGCAATTTAAGAAAAGAACAAATCTCAAACTATAACCCAGGAACATCTGAAAGAGGAAAAGGTTATGAAGATGATGATGATTATGAACCATTAAAGCCAGTAGAAAAAGAATTCGACTTAGCATTAAGAAAATTCATAACATCAGTAAATGGAACAGAAGTAACAAGTAGAATTCCAGATGTAGATGTAACACCATTAGTAAATAAAACAGATACAACAGCAATATACAGACATTCAAAAGAACCAGTAAAAATTAAGATATCAGATATCGTAACATATACAATTAGAGTATATAACGAAGGAGATATAGATGGTTATGCAGATGAAATAGTGGATCACTTACCAGAATACTTGGAATATATTGATAACGATTTCAATAAACAATACGGATGGCAATTAGATCCATCAGATAATACAGGAAGAACAATAAAAACAAACTATTTATCTGATAGAACAAATAAAGCTAATATAATTAAAAAATTCGATGGAAAAACATTGGATTATAAAGAATTAAAAATTCAAACAAGAATTAAATCAGGAGTAAAACCAACTAAATATCTAACAGATATTGCAGAAATCACAGAGTCACACAACGAATTCAAAATTCCTGATAGAGATAATTACAAAAAAGTAGTATTACCAAAAACAAGTGATGAATTCTCAGAATATAAAGGACATAACTCAAACAAAAAAGACTTGAGCGACAAACGTTATTACTATAAAGGACAAGAAGATGATGATGATTTTGAAAAAGTAGTAGTAGAAGGAGAATTCGATTTAGCACTAAGAAAATTCATTACACAAGTAAATGAAGAAGCAGTAACAAACAGAATTCCACAAGTAGATACATCAAAATTCGGAACCATTGGAGCAGATGGTAAACCAGTAACTACAATGACATATAACCACACAAAAGAACCAATATTAGTTAATACAACTGATATCGTAACATATACAATTAGAGTATATAACGAAGGTGAAGTAAATGGATATGCAACAGAAGTTAAGGATGACCTTCCAGAAGGATTAGAATTCTTACCAGACAATGCAACAAATAAAGAATACAGATGGCAACTATTAGACAAAGATGGAAAAGTTACAACAAATGTAAAAGAAGCAGTATCAATAATCACAGATTATTTATCAAAAGAACAAGAAAAAACATCAGGATCAAATCTATTAAAAGCATATGACAAAACAACAATGAAAACACCTGATTACAAAGATGTAAAAATAGCATTTAGAGTAACAGAACCACAAACATCTGATAGAATATTAATAAATAAAGCTCAAATCAGCAAACATCATGATGAATTTGGAAAAGAAGTAAAAGATAGAGATTCAACACCAAACAAATGGAATGAAGGTGAAGATGATCAAGATATTGAAAAAGTACGTGTAAGATACTTTGACTTATCATTAAGAAAATGGGTTACACAAGTAATCGTAATCGAAGATGGAAAACAAAAAGTAAAAGACACAGGTCATTATGCAGAACAAGATCCAGAACCAGTAGTAAAAGTTGAAGTTAATAAGAAGAGATTAAAAAATACAGTAGTAAAATTCAGATATTCAATCAGAGTTAAAAACGAAGGTGAAATCGAAGGATATGCAAAAGAAATTTCAGACTACATACCAAGTGGTTTAAAATTCAATAAAGCAGATAACCCAGACTGGGTAGAAAAAGATGGTAAAATAGTAACAACTAAACTAAAAGACACACTATTAAAACCAGGAGAAACTGCTGAAGTAACAGTATTATTAACATGGATCAATGGTGAAGAAAACATGAAAGTAATGACAAACAATGCAGAAATCAGCGAAGATTACAATAAGTATAAAACACCTGATAGAGATTCAAAGCCAAACAACAAGAAAAAAGGTGAAGATGATCAAGATGATGCACCAGTAACAGTCACAACAGTAAGTGGTTCAACACCAGTATATATTGGAATTGCTGTAACAGGAATTGCAATAATAGCAATCGGCGGAATATTAGTAAAAAGATATATTTAATAAAGAAAATAATGGATGATTAAACATCCATTATTTTTTTGCCTAAAATTGTATAATTAAGATATTATTGATATAATATCTACAATAATTTAATGAAGAAAGGACTACAAATGAAGAAAAAGATAACGATAATCGTATCAGTAATAATATTAATAGGAATACTAGTAACACTAATATTAGCAATGAAAAAGTCAGATAGTGACATATTAAAATCAGAAAAATCCTACTTGGAAATGCTAGTAAGAAATCAAAAATTAGACAAAGTAGACAAAATACTAAAGAGAACTAAAACAAAAGAACCTAGATATCAAGCAATTGAAAAGGCATATAAAAATTACTATTTAGATTATATTAATAATATAAAAGACATACAAACAGAGATTTCAAAAGCAACTACAAAATATTTTATAAATTTCACTGCAATTTCAAAAGGAAAAGAAGCACAAGAAGGTTTAAGAGTAATAATAGATAGAGAAATAGACATAGTAAACAAAATTACTGATATATATAAGAAACTAAATGAAAAAGAAGAAATGCTAAAATATGCAAAAGAGCAAAAATTAAGCGAAGAAGATGAAAAGCTATACTATCAAATGGTAGGTGGAGACAACGAAATCAAAGAAGATGATGTTGTTGTAAAAAAACTGGGATCAACAAAAGAAAATTTTAAAATGCAAGAAAAATTAATAAAATATTTAATAGAAGAAAACGGAAATTATACTATAAATCAAGTAAATAAAACAATTGAGTTCAAAGATGAAGAGAAAAAAGCAACTTATCAAAATTTAATAACAGCAATTAACTACAATATAAATGAGATAATGTTGAATAATAAAGCAATATCAAGCATTTTGGACAATTTGAAAAAAACTCAAAACTTAATAACAGAAAATTCAAAAAAATAAAATTAATAAAAAAAACAACAAAAATCAGGCAAAAAATAACAATTTGCCTGATTTTTCAACTTAATTTTTTTCACGCCAACAAAGGGATTCAAAGAAAAATGAAAAAAATATATCAAAAAAGTAATGAAATAAGCAGCTAAAAAAGTAAATAAAAAATCATCCGAAAAATAAAAAATAAAAATGTAACAAACAAATAAATAAACTGTAATAAAAAAACACATATCACTCTCCATATATAGGAAAATTAGACTTGTAAAAAATACCAATATTGCAAAACAGGCGGAAATATTAGAAGATGAGGAAAGAAGAAAAAATAAACAGGAGAGAGAAAGATGTTGAAAATAAGCAGTAAAATGAAGAAAATACTTACAGCAATAATAAGCTTAATCGCATTAGTTGGAATTGGAATAGCAACAAACATGGTTGTTACAAACAATAATATACAATTAAATAGCAAAGCGCATAAAGCACCTTCAATTGAAGAAAGAAGAGCAATCAATGGCACAGTAAATGTAACGTTTGATGCATACTTCTTAAACAATTCAGAGAGAACAAATGAAGTTCTATTAGGGCCAATTGTAGGACCAATTGTAAGGACAATTCCGACAAAAGACATTTATATGGAATTAAGTGTAGTAGGAGATGGTTACCTAAAAGATGGAAAAATCCTACTTCAACCAACAAATGGAAAGATTTCAACAACATTAGTTACTGACAATGTAATTAATGGAACATATGTAGGAACACCTGGTGAAATAAAATTAAAAAATGTTCAAAGTGGTACAACAAGAATAATCAAAGGAGTTGTGAATCCTTTAATATTAGGAAAAGATTATTTTTTACGAAATGATAATAAAATAATATTTAAAGGAACATATGTATCTGCAGATGGACAAGAAACTCCTCTTGAAAAAGAAGTTCGATATACTGTAGAAAGTATGTACGAATATGTTAAAGCATATTCATACAATGATTATAGAAGTGATAGAGAAATACCAAAAGAATATTATTCAAAAGACACTAAACCATATGCCTATTTTAGAATATTCAATCGTGGAGAACAAATAAATGAGTCATATGGCCGTACATATAACAATTATGTGGCAATAACAGCAAATACTTTAAAAGATTTGGAATATAGAGCAATAGTTCCTGAGTTTAATGGGTATAAAGCAGAATCAGTGGAAGTTACAGTAAACTATAAATTGAACAATGAAAAAGTAACAACAACATATAATAAAGATACACGTGAATTATTGATAAAGTATAAAGAAATTGGTAATAACCAAAATACTATAATACATGTGACTTATCCAAAAGAATCAGGAGATTCTAAAGCTAGTGAGGAAGTAGAATTAATAGGAACTTTAAGGTTGTCATCAGACAATAATCCTAGATACACAAATCCACTAGAAGACACTGTGACATCAATAGACAAAAGAAAAATTGAATATTATGAAAGGCAAGAATTAAGATATTCTCCAAATTATATAGATATATTAAAAACGCCAACAGCAGATAATCCTTTGGATAGATATGACGGTAACACAACATTAGCCAAAACAGAAGAATATTCAGTTGCATGGAGCCCATATAGTGAAAAAATAACAACATACGAAATTGAATTAACTGAATATAAGAGAAATTACGGCGATACTTTAGGTGCTCCAGAAATCAAAATAAAAGATGTTGTTGTAGACAAAGGAATAAAATTTACAATAAATCCTAATAGTTTAACAGAAAACTCAACAATTAAAATATATGATGATGAAACGAATGAATTAATTAGAGAATATAATAGAACAGAAATTTTAGAAAATAATAGCAAAGACTATAAATATAATCGTCCTATAAAGCATGTTAAAATAGTATTAAATAATATAAAAATACACAATAGAAGTGATAATTACTTCATACATTATAAAGAAATTAACGATGAAGAATTAATAAAATTAATAAATAAAGAAGCATTTGAAAAACTTGGGTATATAAAATCAGGATTGACTCAAAAAATAGGAACAACAAATGTATATGCAGAAGATAGCAATCCATATAGAAAAACAAGTGAGCCAACAGTAAATATAGGGATGTATTACCATAATAAGATTAATGAACAAATTGCGTATAATGGAATCAAACAAGAAAAAGATAATGATTTTATATATAATATGGTAATGTATTTTACAAAAGGTACAAAAGGGATTAGATTGGTAGATGATAGTGGATTCTTTTTGTTAAAAAGTGATAGAAATTTTGAAAATGGAATCAACGCTTCTGAATATATGAAGTACAAAGGAATTTATTTCGATTCAAGACAAAATTTAATAGATAACTTTAATTTAAAAATATATGATAATGATACAAACGAGTTATTAGCAACCTTTACTAAAGCGGACATTGGAAAATACAATAAAGAAGAAACAGCATTTATTTACCCAGAAAAAGTAAAACATATAAGAATAGATTCTAATGATAATATTTCAATGTCACACATAATTAATATTGATAATAATAAATTAGTACAAAATGTAGATTTGAATACATATATTGATGAAATTAAGTACTTCGGAATAAAGTCAAAATTTGCAAGAATTGTTGAAGAAGGACAAGAATATACTAAGTTTAAAGATATATCAACAACAATAGATGCATATATACAAAAATCAAGAATTGAAGCACATGTTGATAAACCAGTAAATACTTATCAAAAACAAAAAGATATAACAAATACGATTTATTTAAGAAATGTGGCAAAAAATAATAAAGAATCTTATGAACTAACATTCAATGGGTGGAAAGATTCAATAATACTAATTGAATATCCAGAAGAAATTAAAAAAGTTGAAATTAATAAAATAACAGCAAGTGATGAAAATATTAAAATATTAGGATATGATAAATTTGAATTTGAGGGAAAACAATATTTAAAAATTTATATAAAATCAAATGTTGAGTACCAAGGGAAAAGTATAAATATTAATGAAAATTTAACAGCAGATCCCTTAGCAAAGTCAAAAGATGCACCAGCCAAAATATATTACTATAATGCTTATCCAGTAGAGCGTTCACAATATGAAACAGAAACAGCAGATAAATTTGATATAAATAACAATGGAAGAACAGATGACATCATTGGATTAGCAAGTTTTCAAATAGGTATAGTTAGTCCAGATACATTAGTAGTAACACAAGAGATAACTGGTTATAATACTAAGAATGAAACAACATATGCTCCAGGAACTGGTATAATTGAAAGCAATGGTTCAGGGACAGCAACAGTAAAAATACAGTTAGCAAATTATTGGACACCAACAGTATCAAATGTTAAGTTAATAGGAAAAATACCATTTAGAAATAATATAACACCATTAAGTAAACAAACATTAAAATCAACTTTCTCAACAACAATGACTGAGGATGGAATTCAACTACCAGAAGAGTTAAAAAGATTTGCAAAAGTATACTATTCAGAATTAGAAGATCCTGCAATGAATGAGGCAAGTGCTTGGAAAGAAAAGGCACAAGTAACAAATTGGAATAATATCAAATCATTCTACATTGACTTAGGTGGTAAAATACTAAGCCCAACAGAAAAACAAACAATAACATATAATGTAAATGTTCCATTAAACACACCAGTAAATGAAAAAACATATTCAACAGTAGCAGCAAGTTTTGATTTGAACACAGAAAGAGATGGTAATTTATCTTCAACAGCTGAATCAAACAAGGTCGGTATTCAATTATTAAAACGATATAATCTAAATATATCATCTTTAGTTAAAGGAAGAATAAATCCTATTGCAGATTCAGTTTACAGTGTTGAAAATAATGAAGATGATGAAGATTTAGCAATATCAAAAACGGTAGTAATAGATCAATCAGGAAATGCAATTGTAAAAGATTTAAGAGTAAATGAAGAATATACTTTAACAGAAAAATCAATCGATTCAAATTATGAAGAAAGAAATATAAAAATTAAGTTCAAATTAGTTGAACAAAATGGAAGACTAGAGTTACAAGTAACTGAAGGAAATGAATATGTAAAAGAAAAATCAGAAGTTCAACCAACAGAAAGAACAAATGCAACAGCAAATATTAAGTTTGAATATTTGAAAAAATATAAAATAACTATAAATAAGAAATCAGAAAAAACAAAAGAAAATTTAAAATACGTAGTTTATAAATTATCAGGAAATGATGACAGTGCAACTCAACTAGGAAGTACTGATGAAAATGGAAATTTAACATTTAGTAGTTTGAAGACAAATGTTATATACACATTAACTGAAACATTTGCACCAAAACATTATATTAATGCTCCTATAACATTTAGAGCAACAGAGACTAATGGCGTTCCAAATATTGAATTATTATCTGGACATTCAGAAAGTCTAACAATAAGCGAAACTAATGAAAAACAAAATCAAGCAAATATTAGTATATTTGACGAAATGGTAAAAACATATACATTAAAAGTTGTAAAATATGAAAAAGGAAATTTAAATAAGAAATTAAAAAATGCACAATTTTTAATAAAAGGTGACGGGATACCAAATGGTAAAGTTATCGAAACAGATGAAAATGGAGAAGCAACACTTACAGATTTATATGAATATAAAGAAGGCCAATCATACAAAGGTAAATATACTATTGAAGAAATAGTTGCACCAGAAGGATATAAAGGTAAATACAAAGTAGATGTATTAGTAAAAAGAGATGAAGCTCAAATAGCAAGAGTACATGCAACAACAACAGAGTTAGATATTAAAAATGCAGAAAGTGATCACCCAACAGTGTATTTCTTCGTACCAAATGAACCATTATTTAAAATAATTAAAAAGGATGCTAAAACACAAGAACTATTACCAAATACTAAATTTGCAATAGTTAAAGTAGATGAATCAGGAAGAGAGTCTGAAGCATTAGATATAAATGATAATCCAGTAGGAACTCAAGAAGAGATTAATGGTAAAACATACCGCACAATATTAACAGATGAAAAAGGAGAATATACAGCAGGATTAAAAGCAGGTAGATATAAATTTATAGAACTACAGGCTTCAAATGATAAATATGATTTACCAGAAAAAGAAGAAGATAGAACATATACAGTAAACGTTGGAGAAGCAACTAAGGCTAAATATGTATTGAAAGAAAATACAAATATAAGTAGAGCCATCGATAATAGAGATTTTTATGAAAGTACTGGAGTAAAAGTAACATATGTCAATGGGCAAAGTGTTACATACAAAATAACTGATGAAAATGGTAAAAAGTATTTAAATGTTTATGACAAAGAATTTAATGTAACTAAAAAAATAGAACTAAAAAATATGAGAGAAATTAATCAAAGTACTGAAGTAAATATCGGAAAAGATGGCTCAATATATGTATATTCTGAAAAAATAGGAACAACAAAATTTGATTCGGAAGGTAACTTCTTATATAGAAGTAACGATGGATATTTTGGAGGAATTTACAATAATGGTATAAGGGGACCTTCAAATCAATTCGGAAGTTTTTTAATAGATAATGATAATAAAATTTTAGCAGGTAGTGATTTGAGTGAAATAACGGTATATAGTAATAAAACTAGTGAAGGATTACTACATCATTATAATTATACCTTTAACGGAGAAAAGAGAATAGGAAAACCAAGCTTTTTAGATGGATTCTTAGAATTAGTTTATGGTACAAATAATGGAGTTGTTAATATTTATAATAATGATTTATCAATTAAAAATACTTTTAATGTTGCTATAAGAAGTAATGGAAATATTAGGACATTATCAAACATAGCAAAATTATATGAAGACACTGAAGGAAATATATATGTAGAAAATACAGATGAAAATAAAATTGATGTATATAATCGTGAAGGAACTCTATTAAAGCAAATCAACAAGTTAGGAAATGAATTTACAGTATTACCAGATGGAAAAATATATTTTATTGATTTTAAACATGAAGAAAAAAAGCAAATTAATGTTAAATTAATATTAACAGAAAATAATGGTAAAAAAATTTATGAAAAAGATTTAGAAAACATTAAATATGATTATAGAGAGAACTATTTAGGAATAAACATTAATGCAGATGGAACAATAGATTATACAAAAAGTACAAACAACAATATATATGATGAACGAATAACTAATAGACTAGACTTAGAAATCGAAACTCCAGCCCAACCTCCAAAATCAGAAATTGTAGTAGAAAATAAATTAAAGAAATTTAAAATAACAACATCAAGCGTTGGTGGTGGAACAATTTCGGGTGTAGGTGAAAATCCATATGAGGAAGTAGAAATATATTCAGATTCAAAGAAAGATATTGTAGTTCAAGCATATAGAGGATTTATGATTTCTAAAATAACCATTAATGGAGAAGAATATCCTATTCCAGATCAAGTATTCAATCCAACTAGATCTGAAACAATAGTCCTAGATAAATTTACTAATATGACAGAAGACAAACATATCAATGTAGAATTTACAACATTTGCTAAAGGACCAAGAAAGGTAGCAGTAAGAACCTACCATTATCTAAAAGGTACAACAACAGAAGTAGCACCAACAACTAGAAAGATATATTTACAAAATGAATCATATACAACTGAGCCAAAAATTTTAGAAAAATATGAATTAGAAAAGAATGAAGATGGTGAATATATAATACCTGATAATGCAACTGGAACTACAAGTGAACCACAAGCAAGTGGTAATTATAACGTAATCTATTACTACGTAAAGAAAAAAGCAAAAGTAATAACAAAATACATTCTAGAAAAATCAGATGGAAGCACAGAGGAAATAAAACCTAAAGATGAACAAACACTAGAAGTAGATTCAGAATATAGAACATCTGGAGAAATTAATAATCCAAAATATGAATTAATAAGAATTGATGGAAACGCAAGAGGAACAGTCGAAAGTACAGAAGACATTAATGTTACATATGTATATAAATTAAAAGATGCTAAAGTAAATGTAAAATATTTAGATGTAACAGAATCTGAGACAGGAACACCATTATCAAGTAGAGATGGTACAACAATTGAAGATAAAGTAATAAATGGACAAGTAGATGAGGCATATAGAACTCAAGAAGCAGAAAACGTTCAACCAAATTACAGTTTAGTTGAGACACCAAGAAATGCATCAGGAACAATGACAATAGATCCTATAACAGTAGATTATAAATATAGAAAAGTAGCACCAACTATTAATGATATAAATGTAACAAAAGTAGGACCAAACAAAATTGTGTCAAAAAATCAATTAAACACATATAATATTACATTTAACGTAGACATATCAAATTATATTGGTTCAGGAAAAGTAAGATTAACAGATAAATTACCATATGAAATTCATTATGAAGACACAGACGAATTAGCAAGAGGATTATTCCTAGACGGTGGAATTTATAATAATGAAACAAAAGAAATAATATGGGATATTCCAATAACAGATATTAATACATATAAGCAAGCCGATGACAGAAATGAAGATAATGTAGTAATAACTCAAAACGGAAATAGTGCTCACATAACAATAAACAAAACAATATCAATTAGATATAAAGATTTACCAAATTACAATCAAGGTGAAGAACCAAAGATTGAAAACAGTATATTTGGAAAAGTAATACTAGATAGAAACAATGAACGCGAAGTAAATAGTAAATACAATTCACCAGCAAATTATAATACTGCAATAACTGTTAAAAAGAAATGGAATGATAACAGCAACTCAGCTGAAAAACGTCCAACATCAATAACTTTTGCATTGTACAAAACAATAAATGGACAAGAAACAAAAGTAAAAGATTATACATTAACAGGTAATAAAACAACAAACGATGGCTGGGAAACAAAGATTGAACAATTACCAATCTATGATGGGGTAACTCAAAGTAGAGAAATAGGCCTTGAAAGAGCAGGTGAATTAGGTAATAGAATAACATATAGAGTTGAAGAAACTACAAATAATAAATTCTATCAATCAGTAGGAACAACTCCTTCAGAAAATGAATTTTTATTAACAAACACATTCACAGTACCAGATGAAAAAATCGAAGTACAAGTAAATAAAGTTTGGGATGACAATTCAAATGCAAATGCTAAGAGACCAACAAGCATTAAATATGTATTAAATGGTGGAAAAACACCAGTAGAACAAGTTGTAACAGGAAATAGTACAACAAATGATGGTTGGGGATATAAATTCACTAACCTAGCAAAATATGATGATTTAGGAAACGAAATCACATACACAGTATCAGAACAAGAAGCAACAACTGATGGATTAAAATTCTATACAAACAGAGTATCTGGAGAATATAAAGCAGGCATAACAATCACAAACACATTCACAGTACCAGATAACAAAGTAGAAGTAATAGCAACAAAACATTGGGAAGATGCAAACAATGCCAACGGAAAGAGACCATTGAGTATTAAATATGTATTAAATGGCGGAAGAACACCGATAGAGCAAGTAGTAAGTGGAAATAGAACAACTGATGCAGATTGGAGATACACATTTACAAATCTTCCAAAATATGATGCACAAGGAAACGAAATATCATATTCAGTAGACGAACAAGAAGTAAATTCAGGAGATTTAAAATTCTATACAAAATCAAAATTAAAAAATAGAATGATCAATACTTTTACAGTACCTGATGAAAAAATTAATGTCCCAGTAACAAAACATTGGGAAGATGGAAACAATGCAAATGGAAAAAGACCAACAAGTATCAAATATGTATTAACAGGAAACGGTTTAACAAAAGAGCAAGTGGTAACTGGAAATGCTACAAGTGATGCAGATTGGAACTACACATTTACAAATCTTCCAAAATATGATGCGCAAGGAAACGAAATTTCTTACACAGTAGAAGAGCAAGAAGTAAACGCAAACGATTTAAAATTCTATGCAAAATCAAAGACAAACTATGATTTAACAAATACATTCAAAGTTCCAAACGAAAAAATTAAAGTATCAGTAACAAAACATTGGGAAGATAATTCAAATGCAAATGGAAAGAGACCAGCAAGTGTTAAATATGTATTAACAGGAAACGGTTTAACAAAAGAGCAAATAGTAACAGGAAATAGAACAACTGACGATAATTGGTCATACACATTCACAGATTTACCAAAATACAATAGCCAAGGAAATGAAATTGTATATACAGTTGATGAACAAGAAGCAAACAAAGATGGATTGAAGTTCTATCAAAAATCAATTAGAGGTTCAAACATCATAAATACATTCACAGTACCAGATGACAAAATCGAAGTAGCTGTAACAAAAACTTGGTTAGATAGCAATAATACAAATAGAAAAAGACCAACAAGCGTTAAATACATAGTATCAGGTAACGGATTAAATAAAGAACAAGTTGTAACAGGAAATAGTACAACAGATGAAAATTGGAATTATACATTTACAAACCTTCCAAAATATGACGCACAAGGAAATGAAATCGTATATACAATTGATGAACAAGAAGTAAACCCAAATGATTTTAAATTCTATACAAAACAAGTAACAGGATTAAATGTAACAAACACATTTACAGTACCAGATGACAAAATAACAATAAAAATCGTAAAAACTTGGCAAGACAATGAAAATGAACATGGAAAAAGACCAACATCAATTAAGTACATCTTAAAAGGTGGAAAAACTGAACAAGAAAAAGAAGTAACTGGAAACAGAACAACAACTGATGGTTGGGAATATGTTTTTACAGACTTGCCGAAATATAACGAAGTTGGCGACGAATACAGATACAAAATTGAAGAAGAAATAACAGAAAATGCTCATCTATATCAAAAACAAATTTCATCATCAATTCTTGATGATGAAAGAGTAAAATTCGATGTATTAAACACATTTGAAGTTCCAAACGAAAAAATTGAAGTACCAGTAACAAAACATTGGGAAGACAACTCAAATGCAAACGGCAAAAGACCGGCATCAATCAAATATGTATTGAAAGGTGGAGCAGCACCAGTAGAAAAAGAAGTAAGTGGAAACACAACTACAGATGAAAACTGGGGTTATACATTTACAGACTTACCAAAATATAATCAAGCAGGCGATTTAATAAGATATACGATAGAAGAACAAGAAGTAAATGCAAATGATTTGAAATTCTATACAAAATCAATTAGAGGATATGATGTAACAAATACATTCTCAGTACCTGATGAAAAAGTTGAAGTACAAGTAAATAAAACTTGGGCAGATGACAACAACGCAAACGCTAAGAGACCAACAAGTGTTAAATATGTATTAACAGGAAATGGTCAAACACAGGAAAAAGTAGTAACTGGAAACACAACTACAGATGAAAACTGGGGTTATAAATTTACAGACTTACCAAAATACAA
>JABCOX020000073.1 GCA_013333395.2 Clostridiales bacterium
ATCATTATTTGATCCATCAGTTGATTTTAAATTACTCAATACCAATCTTCCTAACACTTTAACATTAGAAATATCTTTTGAAGTATTATTTACTACAACACCACTAGCAGTTATATCTCTTTCACCTGCTTTGGCTTCAACTGTAATATATTTTTCACTATTACTTTGTGAAATTGCTAAATTATCTTTATCACTTAAAGAATTAACTATAATGATTGAATCAGTTGCTAGAACTTTAACTTTAGTAGAAACTCCTAATGTTTCATTTGATGCTCCATTTACTACATTCAAGTTAATATTCTTTTCAGAAGATATTGATAAATTATTTAATTTAACATTTGCAACTATTCTTACTAAAGGACCTTCAATAACTGAATTTAGATTATATTTCTTTTGGAAACCTTCTAAATTAATAACTATTTGCTTACCATTAACACTATAATTGCCAACCTTTAAATCATTTGTATATAAAATATCAACATTTGCAATATTTACATTAGTTACATCCTCAGGTAAATCAATAATTATTTTAGGATTTTTATATAATCTATCAGTTAATTCATTTGTTTTTAAAGAAACATCAAAAATCAATTTATTTTCTTTAGTAGTTATCAATTCGTTTGTGCTAACTTTTATAACTGCTTTAGATATAGGTTCTATTAATTTAATATTTTTTGAAACATCTAAATTAGTTTTTCTCAAATTATCTTTATAAGATTGAATATTAACAGTTTCATCAAAACTATTTAATTTTAATATTTTCTTACTTTCAGTTCCAACCAATACTTTTGATAATTTTAATTCTAAAATTCCTTCCATAACTGGTTTAGAAATCTCAAAATAAACATTTCCATTATCAAGTTCTAATTCTAATTTATCCTTTGTTAATGTTCCAATCAATTTTTTAGAATTAACTTCATATACATTTATTAATCCTTCATTTCCTAAAATTGATTTAAAATTATTTTCATTAACTAAAACCTTTTTGTTTTTTATAATTCCATCATTCTTTGCAGTTTGAGTTATCAACATTTTGTCTACTAATTGTGCATAACTAACATCCAATTTATAACTTACATTATATTCATCATCAATATCATTATATAATTGACCTTTACTCAACTCATCATTAATTTCAAGCTCTGCATTTACAATATTTCCATATTGCTTATCCAATGAAATTTGATTGTTAATTGTTTTTACTATATCTCTTCCATCAAGAAGAGTAACTCTTGACTTCATATTTACAACTACATTTTGTACTTGATCAGAATATGTATCATATAAAAATGTAACATTTACTTTTGATAAAGAATTCCATTTAACTAAGCCTTTAGAATCCTTACCATTATTTTTATTAATCTTTACCATTCCATTCTCATAAGAATATGATATATCATCTCCAACAACAATTACCTTAATTGGATCTCTTCCATTTAACTTTGGAGCTTCTATTTCAATTCCCTTAGATGAAATTGGATAATCATTATCAGAAATACCATCTTTAATAGCTAATGTTAACATTGTATTATTTTCAGAATATCTCAAATATCTTGTTAGATTTACATCTAATACAGAATCTTTATTTGTATTCCATTTTAAATTCAACCCAACATTCTTATTAAATCTTTTTTGTATATTGTTTCCATACACATATACTGCATCAAATGTAACATTAACTTTATTTAATAAAGAATTATAATTAACCTTATCAGCCTTTTTGTATTTAAAAGGAACTACTAATCTAATTTCTTTATCATAAGTAATTTGATTTAATTCAATAACATTTCCTCTTATTGATTTAATGATGTTTGAATCAATACTCTCCAATTCAAAATCCGTATTATTCAATATTATTGAAGCATTTTTTAAATATCCAGTATTCTTAACTTTAATATTGAATACCAATTCACCTTTACTATTAATATCCAATAATGCTTCTTTTGAATTTCCTAAAAATGCATCAAATTCTACATTTTCTGGAACAATTTGAATTGTTTGTCTTTCGTATATGGTAGAAAAGCTCATTGCCATTACAGGTGATAACATATTCAATAATAAAATTACAATTGTCATTAAAGATATTAACCTAAATGTTCTTTTCATAACCTTCCTCCGTTTTTTTGATAGTCTTTTACTACATATATCCTAAATTTATATTAATATAATATCAAGCATTGATATTTGCTCAAAAAGAATTTGTATCTTACGGATTTATATGGTTTTAAAAGACATTTAAGTTTATATTACAAAAAAATAAACCCTTTTTTAGGGTTTATTTTCCAAATTTATGCTAATTCAATTTCATTTATTTCATTTACAAAAGCAAAAGTATATGCTTGCATATCAATTTCTTTACGAGAACGCTCTTTAATAATAGTTCCAATTCTAATTTGAGGCGAATCAATTATTCTCGCTGCAATAACAGCTTCATTATTACCTTTAGCTCCAGCATGTGCCATGCCTCTTAAAGCTCCTAACACAACAATATTATCTTCAGCTATCACTTCAGCACCATCATTAACATCTCCAATAATAACTACACTTCCTTCAAACTCAATTTTTTGTCCTGAACGAAGCGATGCTTTATAAAATTTAGTTTCAGAAGAAGCAATTTCTTTTCTAAAATCTTTTTTAATTCCGTGTAAACCCATCGTTCTTGGAGTATCAAACGAAACTTTAACTTTAATAGCTTTTTCAATTCTATATTGAATTTCATCAATTTCATTACTTTTCAAAACTTTACCAGTAACTAAAATTGGAGTTTTTTCTTCTTTATAAAATCTTCTAAGCTCAGGTAATTTAACCTTTAAATTCTCGATAATTTCATCTTTCGAAGCATTATCCTTAATCTTTAGTATAATACAATCTCTTTTTAAAAATATATTAATACAATTCGCCATAATCTTACTTCCTTATCTTATTGACATCATCTGTGAATTAACTGACATATCTTCTTTTATCTCAACAGCATTCATTCCAAAATACTGTGCAAAAATATCTCTTGCAATTGGAGCAGTATATGCACCATGCTCACCACGTTTTACATATACAGCAACTGCTATCTTAGGATTTTCAAAAGGTCCAAATCCTACAAACCAAGCATTTGCATGACCACTATTTCCAATAGATGCAGAACCAGTCTTACCACCAATTGAAATAGAAAAATCTTTAAAATATTTATATGCTGTACCACTTTCATCACTAGTAACGTTTTTCATACCATTTTTAACAGCTTCCAAATCAGTTGATGAAATATTTAAATCAGATCCTGAATTTGTCTCAACTCCTAATTTATTATGAATATACGAATCCAATTCATTTCTAGACACTGTTGTTCCATCAGGATTGTTTATTGATTTAACAATTGTAACATCAATATTCTTTCCTCCATTAGCAATCATAGCAGTATACTTAGCCATTTGTAAAGGGGTATAATCATTATATGATTGTCCAATCGCTGTTTGAATTGTTTTACCACCAGTCCATTGTTTATCAACCTCAGGTCCTGCCAATGTTCCAGCTATTTCATCAGGTAATTCAATTCCTGTTTTACTACCCAATCCCAACTTCTTAGCAACTTCATCAATTTTTGCAATACCAGCTCTACGTCCAATTTCATAGAAGAAAAAGTTACATGACACTTCAATTGCTTGAGTTATATTTAACAATCCATGTCCACCAGGTTTCCAACAAGTTGGTTGATAGTCCCTATAAAAAGTATATCTATATGTATCATTAATTTTATCATTGATTGAAATTTGATTACTCTCAAGAGCTGCAATAGCTGTAACCATCTTAAAAATAGAACCAGGAGCTGATTTATCAGAAATTGCTTTATTAATAAATGGATGTCTTTTATCATTTATATATTTTTGATAATCCTCACTACTTATTCCGTTAGTAAATAATGCAGGATTATAATTCGGATAACTTGCCATAGCTAAAACTTCACCAGTTTGAACATTTAAAACAACTGCCGCTCCTTCAGAAGCATCTTTAGCATCCTTTGTATTTTGAATATTTGCAATTCCCCTCGCAAGTGTGTCTTCCGTAATCTTTTGCAATTGAGAATCAAGTGTTAAAACAACATCACTACCAGATACAGCCTCCTTAACAACAGACTCCCCTGTAACTATACCATCAACTGACATATCTATTTGCTTGATTCCATCTTTACCTCTTAAATATTTTTCAAAGACTTTCTCTATTCCAGTCTTACCAATTTTATCATTCATATTATAATCAGGATTAGACTTCAATTCCTCAGCATTTATTCTTTGAATATAACCCAAAATATGTGAAGCCATCTCACCATAATTATAATTTGTAGTAGGCTCATTAGCAGTACTAACTCCAGGAAAATTCGAACTCATTACATTAAATGTATCCCTGCTACCGATTGAAATATTATGTGCTAATGTAATAGATTTTGTAGAACTATATCCACTTTTTTCAATAGCATATCTCAATGTAACTATTTTTCTAGCATTATCAGCATTTTCCTCTGTTATTTTATATTTATTTAGATAATAATTATAAACACCATCAACATCTAAAGTTTCTGATAAATTATTCGACTTTTTAAATCCACTAAAATCATTTCCAGTATATTTAGTTGGATTAATTGTTATTGGAAATTGATCTATATATTTATCTCCATTATTATCAAGGGTTTGAGCAATTAATAACAATGTTTTATTCAATGTAGCATTATCAATTTTGGTTTTATAAAACTCTAAATTATAGAGCATTTTTGTAGAAATTAATTTATTTCCACTAGAA
The DNA here is from genome assembly GCA_013333395.2 of Clostridiales bacterium. Classification (GTDB taxonomy): domain Bacteria; phylum Bacillota; class Clostridia; order TANB77; family CAG-508; genus CAG-793. Next base: position 4,786 of record JABCOX020000073.1, read on the forward strand.
TCAAGAATGTCACCTCTTGAAGCTTTAACAGTCATGTTTCTAGATAACCTAGTATTAGAAATTTTTCTATAATCATTTCCTTTAACAATTTGCAAATTAAACAATCCAGCTAAAAGAATAATTCCAGAAACATAAACAATAATATACAATAAATTAAACCTAAGTTTATTATTAAGTTCTTTCATCGTACCTCCTAATAATATCTTGTCAAAACTCTTTTAACTTTAAAAATTTCTTCAAAATAATGTCCAATTTTCTTTATTAATGGATAAAAAATTATAGTTAATAAAACATTAAAAAACAC
>JABCOX020000074.1 GCA_013333395.2 Clostridiales bacterium
CCAACAAAAATTTTGGAAATAGGAAAATATGGAGCAATAAATGTACATGGATCACTATTACCAAAATATAGAGGAGCAGCACCAATTCAATGGTCAGTACTAAATGGAGATAAAATAACAGGAATCACAACAATGTTCATGGATGCAGGAATGGACACGGGTGACATGATTCTTAAAGAAGAAGTTGAAATTGGAGAAAATGAAACAACAGGCGAACTATGGACCAAATTATCAACAATTGGTGCACAACTGTTAGTAAAAACTATAAATAAAATTCAAGAATTGAAAGATGAAGTAAGCAACCTAGAAGAATTAAAAGAAAAGATTGGAGCACAAAAACAGTCAGAAGATTTCACAATAGCACCAATGTTAAATAAAGAAATGTCAAAAATTAATTGGACAAAGTCAGCAAGCGAAATTCACAATTTAGTAAGAGGACTAAATCCTATAATGGGAGCATACACATATATAGATAATAAAAAAATAAAAATATGGAAAACTCAAGTTATATTGAATAGTGATAATACTGAGCCAGGAACAATTATAGAAAAAACGAAAAAACAATTAATAATTAAAGCAGGTGAAAATGCAGTAGAAGTTTTAGAAATACAACCTGAAAATTCAAAAAAAATGAATGCAAAGGATTTTTTAAACGGAAAACAAATAATATCGGATAAAGTTAATTAAATAAAAAGAGGTGGAGGTTTTACAATGGGCTGGACAGAAGAACAATTACAAGCAATCAACAAAAGAGGTGCAAATATTCTTGTGTCTGCAGCAGCAGGAAGTGGTAAAACCTCTGTTTTAGTAGAAAGAATAATAACAAAAGTAATTGAAGACAAAGTAGATGTAGATAAAATATTGGTAGTAACATTCACTAGTGCAGCAGCAAGCGAAATGAAGCAAAGACTATTAAAAGCATTGTATAAAAAAATAGACGAAAAACCTGATGATGCATATCTTCAAAGACAAATTTCACTATTAAACAGAGCCAATATATCAACAATTCACTCGTTTTGCTTAAACATGATAAAAAATAATTTTTATTTATTAGAAATGCCAGCCAACTTTAGAATAGGCGATACAGCAGAAATAGAAATATTAAAACAAGAAGTAATAGAATCAATATTTGAAGAAAAGTATGAAAATAATGATAAAGAATTCTTGGATTTAATAAGAAAATATACTACATACAGTGATGATCAAAATTTAAAAGACTTGATAATCAAAATCTATGAATATAGCAGATGCACACCAAACCCTAAAAAATGGATTAGAGAATCAGCAGAAGATTTTAATTTTGAAGAAAAAATAAAAAATGAAGATTACTCTAATAAATGGACTGACATATTATATCAAGATTTAAAAGAAACTATAATTGATAGTATTGAACAATTAAAGAAAAATAAGTTAAAAGTAGAAGGAATTCAAGCCCTAGAAAAAGTATATGATATCTATGAAGAAGATATTCAAAGTTTAGAAAAAATTGATACAACTACATGGGACACAATGATAACAGGAATAAAAAATAAAACTTGGACAAGATATGTAGGAAATATTAAAGCTTCAGAAGGCGAAAAAGCAATTAAGTCAGAGCTTGGAGAAATTAGAAAAAATATTAAATCAAAACTAACTAATATAGAATTTTTATCACAAAAAGATGCAGTATTAGAATTAAACAAAATGTATCCAACATTGAAATATTTAGCAAATATAATTGAGGAATTTGATAGTAGGTATACTGAAGCAAAACATGAAAAAAATATAATAGACTATTCAGATTTAGAACATCTATCTTTAAAATTATTAGTTGATGAGAATAATCAAAAAACAGAAATAGCAAACAAATATCAATTTGATGAAGTACTAATTGATGAATACCAAGATATAAATGAAGTACAAGAAAAAATTCTAACAAGTGTATCAAACGGAAAAAACACCTTCATGGTAGGTGATGTTAAACAAAGTATTTATAGATTCAGACAATCAAGACCAAATATTTTTATAGATAAATATATAAATTACAAAAAAGCGCAAAAAAATGACGAGAAATTAGAAGAAAGTACAAAAATTCTACTATATAAAAACTTTAGAAGTAGATTGGAAGTACTTGAAACAACAAATATAATTTTCCAAAGCATCATGAGTAAAGAGTTTGGAGAAATAGAATATAATGAAGAAGAGTACTTAAATCAAGGTGCAGAATTTGAAAAAAATAAATTAGAAGATTATAGCAGTGAATTATACATCATAGATAAAAATGAAGAAAAAATAGATGGCGGAATCGAAGAAAAAACAGAAAATGAAGAAGATGTAAATGAAGACAAAGAAATCATTGAGAATAGTGCATATGAAGCAAGACTAATAGCAGAAAAAATAAAAGAATTCCATAAACAAGGATACAACTATAGTGACATGTCAATTTTGTTAAGAAGTGTTAAGTCAAGTGCTCCAGTTTATGAAAAAGAATTATCAGAAAGAGGAATACCAGTATATTCAGACGCAGCAAGTGAATACATTGACTCAATCGAAATAAACACAATACTATCATTCTTGAAAATTATAGATAATCCATTACAAGACATTCCATTAATTACGGTATTAAGATCACCAATCATAGGATTAAATGATAATGAATTATTAGAAATCAGATTATTAGATAAAGAAAGAAAATTTTATAAAGCACTAGAATTATCAAAAAATGAAAAAGCAATCAGATTTATAGAAATGTTAAAAAATTTCAAAAAAGATTCATTAAGTATGCCACTTGATGAATTAATTTGGAAAATTTATATGGAGACAGGCTATTTCTACTATGTGAGACTAATGCCAGGAGGAAAAACAAGACAAGCTAATTTAAAGAAATTATTCGAAACAGCTAAAAATTATGAACAAATAAGCTTTAAAGGATTATTTAACTTCATACTATTTATTGAGAAAATCACTAAAACAAAAAATGAATTTGAATCAGCAAAAGTTGTTGGAGAAAAAGATGATGTAGTAAAAATTATGAGTATCCATAAGAGCAAAGGTTTAGAATTTCCAATTGTATTCGTATCAGGAATTACTAAAAGAGTAAACGAATCAGATTATAGAACTAAAATTGCATATGATCAAGATTTAGGATTTGGGATAAAATATATAGATGAAATATCAGAATATGACACAATAAGTAAAAGAGCATTAAAAATAAAAAGTTTTAAAGAAATGCTAGCAGAAGAAATGAGAATTTTGTACGTAGCATTAACTAGAGCAAAGGAAAAATTAGTATTAGTAGGTGTTGAAAGAAATGCACAAAAAACAAATGATGATTTAAAAAATGCATTAAGTCAATATGAACATATTAATAATAAAATAAATCCAAGTTTAGTAGCAAAATATAAAAGAATGTATGAATGGATAGAATTATCAAGAATATTTAATCCCACAATTCCACTAAAAGAATATACAGTACCTGCAGAAAAATATAAAAATATGAAAATTGAAGAAGATGAAACATTTGACTTATCAGAATATGTAAAAGCACAAACGCCAAACGAAGAAGCATATAAAAGAATAGATCAAATGCTAAATTGGCAATATTCACACCAAGCATCCATAGATGAAATAACAAAAACATCTGTAACAGCATTAAAAAATAACAACAATAAAAAACTAGAAATAAAGAAATTAATAACAGATGATAAAACAGATAAACTAACACCAGCACAAATAGGAACATTAGTACATTTAGCGATGCAACAATTAAAAGATAGTGATATTGACCAAATGCTAGAAAATATAAAAATAAGTGCAATTGAAAAACAAGAATTAATAAAAAGAAAACAAATATTTGAAAACTATATAAAATCAGATTTATTTAAAATGCTACAAGAAGCAAAAGAAGTTAATAGAGAAACCCCATTTTTCATGTATATAGATTCAGAAAATAAGGAAGACAAAATACTAGTACAGGGTGTAATCGATTTATATTTTATTGATTCGAATGGAAATATAAATTTAGTGGATTATAAAACAGATTATGCAGAAAAAGAAGAAGAATTAGTAGAAAAGTATAAAATGCAATTAAGCCTATATTCAAAAGCATTATCAAAATCAATGAAAAAAGAAGTAACGAATAAATTTATATATTCAACAAAATTTAATAAACTAATAAAAATTACGGAGGAATAATGAGAATAGACAAATTCTTAAAAGTATCTAGAATAATAAAAAGAAGAACAATTGCAAATGAAGCGGCTGATAATGGAAGAATATCAGTTAATGGAAGAGTAGTAAAACCAAGTTATGATATAAAAATAAATGATATTGTAGAAATAAAATTTGGAGATCAAACATCTAAATTTAAAATAACAGCAATACCAACAAAGCAAAGCGTTAGAACAGATGAAGTTGCAGAGATGGTAGATTAGTATTGGAGCGGATAAATGACAAATAAATGGATTGTAAAAGAAATTAATAATGAAAAAGTAAAATTATTAAAAGAAAAATTTAACTTAAGTAATTTAGCAGCTAAGATTATTTCAAATAGAAATATTTTAGGAAGAGAAATGCAAGAAGATGACATCAGAAAATTTCTAAATCCAACCAGAGATGACTTTTATAATCCATTTTTATTACCCGATATGGAAAAAGCGGTTAATAGAATTGAAAAAGCCATAGAAAATAATGAAAAAATTCTAATCTATGGTGACTACGATGCTGACGGAATAACAAGCACAACAATTTTAACAAATTTTTTTAAAGACATAGGTATAGAAGTTGATAAGTATATTCCAAACAGATTAAAAGAAGGTTATGGAATAAATAATAAAGCACTTGAAGAGATAAAAGAAAGAGGAATTAATTTAATAATAACAGTTGATACAGGAATTACTGCCAATAACCAAGTTGATTATGCGAATGAATTGGGCCTTGATGTAATAGTAACAGATCATCATGAACCAAGTGAAAAAATTCCTAAAGCGGTAGCAGTAATAGATGCAAAACGAAAAGACAATCAATAAGA
>JABCOX020000075.1 GCA_013333395.2 Clostridiales bacterium
AGCAACTCTAGTATTAGTACCAAAGACAGGATTAGATATAAACAAATTATTACAAATGACAGGTGTTGGAATCACATTAACAGCTCTAGTAGCAGCAATGGGATACACAATATCAAGAAAAGTAAGAGAATAGTTATATTAAATAAAGAAAAGGCTTCACATTAAGTGGAGTCTTTTTTCTGTTATTGTATAAGTTAAATCTTAATGATAAAATTCAATAATAAACAGCTATGCAAGAAAGGATAGCAAATGGGAATAATAGAATTTATAACTAAACTTTTTAAAAGAAAAGAATATGAAGCGTTACCAGAAGTCAATAAAAAACCACCAATATATGATGATTTAAAAGAACTTGGACAAGAAATAGAAAAGCAAACAAATCTTAATGGATTAATAAAAGATTTTGGACAAATACCAGAATTAAAAACACAATTTTCCGGGGAACAGATCATTAAAATAGCAACTAGTTTTTTTGAGAGTTTAGGAATCAAAGAAAATATTAATGTCGACACAACAATAAAGCATGGAGATATTAGATACTTATTTCAGGCTATAAGACAAGTTACACAAAGACTTTCTAAAATCGAAACAAATGATCAATATATTAAAGTAGCCCCAAAATGCATGGAAAAGATTTTAGAAAAATATCTAAAAAATCTGTCAGATACTGAATTAAAAGAATTTAATTTAAATCGAAAAAACTTACAAGAAGATATTTTATTAATACATATCATTGAAGCAATAAAGTTGAAAGATAATCTAAAAGGCCCAAATGATATAAATATGAAGTCTATTATAGGAAAGCTATATTCTACAAAATTTGAAGAAATTTGTAATAGAGATAAATTAAATCAAAAAGGACGATTTAGATTATTACTACAAACCATCAGTGCAATAAAAGCAGGTCAAAAAAACATATTAGAAACAGATAAAAATAATTTAATACATTTAAAATCATTGGGCGATGGAGTAATTCAAGACACTAAAAATAACATTAATCAATATAGATTAAATAAAAAATTAATCGAAATAACGAGAAAAATTGAAATTGGGCAAGATTTCAAAGAAAATATATTTGGGCACACTATATTTATTAATTTAGCGCAGGGATTACCATTTATATTAACGATCCCAGACAATATAGACAATAATTCAACACTAATAATGGAATCAAACAATCTCGCGTCAAGCAATAACCAAGAACTTTTTAAACAAGGTCTAGAGATATCTAGAAGTTTATTGGAAGTTTCAAATGATAGAAATCCAATATTAGTACCAATATTATCAAACGTAGAAAATGAGCCATATTGGCAACAATTATCACTGGATTGCATAGAAAATGATTCACAAATACCTCATAGAATACTCGAAACAATAGAAAAATCTAAAAAGATTATAAAGGACGAAAAAGGAATAGAAGTAAATAATAAAATATTCTTAAATGGATACTCTTCATCAGGAGTATTTGCACAAAGATTAGCTTTGATATACCCAGAAATAATAGATACTGCATGTATTGGTGGAGCTAGTGGAAGTATACCGATTCCAGATAGTAGACTGGATTATCCACTAGGAATAAAAAATTATGAAGAATTATTCCAAAAGCCATTCGATATGGATGCATATAAAAATATTAATTTCGAATATTATGTTGGAAGTTTGGAAAGCTATGTGAAATCGAATAGAAACGGAACAATTGCACCAATGCACGATATGAGTTATTTTGCTATAAGTGTACCAACAGAAATAGGAAAGCAACAACGTGAGCTATTTGGAGATGAAATGTTTGAAAGAGCGAAAAAAACAGTCGAAACTTTAAAAGAACAAGGAGTAAAAATAAATCATAAAATATTATATAATTGCATTCATAATGATAGTGAAGCAGAAAAATATAATAAAGAAAACCCAGGAATCCCAATCGTAACAGGAGTCAAAGAAGAAAGAGATAAAATAATAAAAACTGCATTAAGAGCTATGAAGGAAAGACAAAAAAATAAAGAAAAAGAAGAAAAAAACATTCCGAATTAAATGGAATGTTTTTTTATGTTAGCTGTAAAATTATACAAAAAAGATACAAAAAACATCTCCCATGTGTATTTTATGTAAAAAAACATGTAATTTGTTGAAAAGAAAAGCGTTAATATGATATATTTTTGATGATAATTTACATATACACATTAAAGTGGAGGACGTTCTTTTGATAAAAGTATGCAATGTAACAAAAAGATACAATAAAAACGATATAATAAAATCAATGAATTTTGAAGTAAAAGAAAATGAAATTGTTGGATTTTTAGGTCCAAATGGAGCCGGTAAAACAACTACAATGAACATGATAACAGGATACATTGAACCAACAGAAGGGCAAATATACATAAACGGATATGATATCCAAAAGCAAGCAAAAAAAGCAAAACAGCAAATTGGATATATGTCGGAACATTCTTCATTATATCCCGATTTTACTGTAAAAGAATTTATTACATATTTAGCAGAATTAAAAAAGGTAGCAAAAAAAGACAAATCAATTGAAGTTGATAAAGTTATAAACCAAACAGGACTTTCGTCAGTAGAAAATAAGTTAATTGCAAATCTTTCAAGAGGATATAAACAAAGAGTGAGCTTAGCAGGAGCTTTGATAGGAAATCCAAAGGTTTTAGTACTTGATGAACCAACAGTTGGATTGGATCCAAAGCAAATCGCAGATATAAGAAAATTAATTAAATCATTAGGAAAAAAGCATACTATATTAATGAGCACTCACATATTACCAGAAGTAAGTTCAATATGTTCAAGAATAATTATATTAAACAAGGGTGAGATAATAGCAGAAGACACACCGGAAAACATTGAAAATATGGCATTAACCAAAAACAGTGTATTAGTGACAGTTGAAGATCCAAATAATAAAATTGAGAAAATAAAATCAAAATTACAATCAATAAAAGAAATTAAGAAAATAAAAATAAACGAAGACAGTACAATATTATACGAAATAATAGCAGAAGATCATGATACAGACATAAGAAAGCAAATATTTGAAATATTTCCAAAAGAAGATATAACAATATTTGAATTAAGAAAAAGTGAAACAACGTTAGAAGATGCATTCTTAAAATTAATAAGCAAAAAAGGAAAAAAATCTGGAGGAAATGAATAATGTTAGCAATCATAAAAAAGGAGCTAAAATCATATTTTTTATCACCAATAGGGTGGATATATATTGGAATGTTCTTAACATTTTGCTCATTATTCTTTTTTACAGACATATTCAGATATAAGAGTTCAGCATTTTCAGATTTGTTCGGAATAACGGTATCAGTTCTATCAGTACTAATACCAATATTAACGATGAGAACATTTGCAGAAGAAAGAAAAAATAAAACAGATCAAATATTAATAACAGCACCAATAAGTGTAAGGGAAATAGTTCTAGGAAAATTCATAGGAGCATCAATAGTAGTAATAATTTCAGCCTTATCAACATTTGTATATTACTTTATATTAATGTATTTTGGAAAACCAGAGTTCATTACAACACTAAATGTTTTAATTGGGTACATATTATTATCATTAGTGTACATTTCAATTGGATTATTCTGCTCAAGTTTAACAGAAAATCAAATTATTGCAGCAGTTATATCAGTAGGTGTATTAACAGCATTTGGAACATTGCCAAAAATCATAATAGAATTAAAAGATTATTCACCATTGGATGCATTTTTTAATTCGTTTTATAATGGAATTAGTAGTTTAAAAGATTACGTTTTATTAATCAGTTATATACTAATGTTTTTAATGTTCACAATGATATCAATACAAAGACGCAAAAATATAAAATAGGAGGAATAATGAAAAAAATAACATCATTAATCAAAAATAAATGGCTAATGAAAACATTATCAACAATAATTCTTATTATATTTATAATTTTAGCGTTTATTATTGTAAATAAAGTTGCTATAAAGTCAAACCCAAGAATAATTGATTTAACAAAAGGAAAGCTATACACTTTATCAAATGAGAGTAAAGAAATAATAAAAAAAATAGAACAAAATGTAACAATATATTTAATAGGATATGATGAGACATCAACAGAATATATTTTAGGGAAACAATATGAAGAGCTAAACGATAAGATAACATGCATAATGGTAAATTCGACTCAAAGACCTGATTTAGCAATAAGATTTGGAGCAACTTCAAACGGAAGAATAATAGCAATAGAAGGTCCAGATAAAAAATATAAAGTTATATCATCAATTGAAATGATTACAACAGATAACGAAGAAAATAAATCATACGATTTAACAGAAGAGAAGCTAACAAACGCAATACAGTCAGTAACCGTAAATTATAGACCCAAAATATATTTTACAACAGGATCAAATGAATATGGAATTAAAGATGGTGAATTATTAGAATTATTTGGGCAATTTATAATAAATGATATGAATGAAGTAATAGAAATTAATTTGCAAGATAAAAGAATACCAGAAGACTGTGAGTTACTAGTAATTTCAAACCCGGTAAAAGATTTTAGTGATATAGAAACGGAAAGAGTTTTAAAATATATAAAAAAAGGTGGAAGCATCATGTGGATGCAAAATCCAACTTTGTTA
>JABCOX020000076.1 GCA_013333395.2 Clostridiales bacterium
TTAGTACTTTGGAATAATATTATTGGTTGTAATGGTAGATGTGAGAGATATGCAAAGATAGATTCTTGGAAATTACAGGAGCTTATGGCACAATCTGGACTTAGTCATGTTGGTAATGAAATAAAAAATTTGAATGATTTGCCAACTCCTATATATAATTCAAAATATACTTTAATTACTGGAAAATACAAAGTTAGAGTTAATAAAACCAAGAATGTTGTAATTGTTTATGAAAAAGGCGATGATGGAAAATACGAAAAATCTGTTAGGGTTATGAATGCAGTTGTTGGTAGGGATATAAAAAATGATGCTTCATACAATATAAGTAATAGATGGCTTTGGATAAAAAATCCTAATGGAAGCTTTAGTAAGTTTGTAACTCAAGTTGCTGGTAATGTTGTTTTCGAAAGTATTGGATATAAGAGAAAAGAGGATTTGAGTAGTTTAAACTATATTGAATTTGATAATCTTGGTAATTCAATTGATGGAAGTTTTATTAAATTGCAATATGCAGATGCTCAATGGATTTTCGACAATTTGGATTATGACACAGTTGTTGAATTTTATGAGAGTGATGATTTAAATGGAGTAAATGTTCCTGAGGTTAAAAAGATTAGTTTGGAAAACGATAAGAAAAATTGGGATCCTACATATAATGGTAGTGAGAGTCCTTGGAATAAAGTAAAAAATGATGGGAAGAAAAAATAATTAATGTTTGATATTGAAGAAGAATTAAAGAAATTGCCTTCTAAACCTGGCGTTTATATTATGCATGATAAAAATGATAAAATTATTTATGTTGGTAAAGCTATTTCTTTGAAAAACAGAGTGACATCTTATTTTAGAAAAACGAATAAAACTAAGCGTATTGAAAATATGGTTAAGTTAATTGATCATTTTGAATATATTGTTGTTGATAATGAGCAAGAAGCGTTGATTTTGGAATGTAATTTAATTAAGAAGAATATGCCAAAGTTCAATGTGTTGCTTAAGGATGATAAAACATATCCATATATTAAGATTAATGTGAAAGATGATTATCCAGATGTTTATATGACTAGAAGAGTGATTAATGATGGAGCAAAGTATTTTGGACCATATGCTAGTGCTACATCTGCTAAAGAGACAGTGGAGTTTATAAAGAATAAGTTTAAGATTAGAAGATGCAAGAAATTTAGATATAAAGATCGTGCTTGTTTGGATTATTATATAAAAAAATGTTCTGGTCCATGTATGAATTATATTTCTGCTGAAGAATACCAAGATGGTATTAAGCAAATCGTTTCTATTTTGGATGGAAATATTAATCCTGTTATAAAAGAGCTTAGGGAAAAGATGAATAAAGCATCTGAGATGTTTGAGTATGAAAAGGCGGCTAGGTATCGTGATGAGTTGTTAGCGGTTGAAAATATGGCTCAAAGGCAGAAAGTTTCTAATATTTCTGATAATGATATTGATGTTATTGGTATTGCTAGAATTGATGATTCTGATATGGTTTGTATTCAAATCTTTTATATTAGAAATAGCAAGATGGAAGGTAGGGATAATTTCTTTTTGAAAGATATGGCTGATGAATCTGATGAAGGAATTATTTCTGATTTTATAAAGCAATATTATAATGGACGTACTTTTTTTCCTAATAAAATCATGATTAGGAATGATTTTGAAGATAGGGAAAGTGTTGAGGTATGGCTTACTCAAATGGCTGGTAGAAAAGTTGTTATTAAAGTACCGCAAAAAGGTGAAAAGGCAAAATTGGTTGAAATGGCAGAAAGTAATGCTAAAATTACGCTTGATAATAGAGAAAAGGCAAATAAGAACTTAATACTTGAGCTTAAACAATCTTTGGGACTGGATTCTTTACCTAGGAAGATTGAAGCTTATGATATTTCGAATATTTCGGGACAATATATGGTTTCTGCAATGTGCGTAATGATGGATGGTGTAATTAAGAAGAATTTGTCTAGGAAGTTTAGAATTAAAACGGTTTATGGACAGGATGATCCTAAATCGATGATGGAAACTGTTGTTAGAAGGCTTCGTCATTCAATTAATTTGAGCAATAGAAGTGATTTGGATGAAGAGATTAGAAATAAATATTCAATGGATAAAGGGTTTGGTAGATTACCTGATTTGATATTGGCTGATGGTGGTATTACACAGATTAGAGCTATAAAACTTGCTGTTGAAACTATTGAAAGAGAAATTGGACAAAAACTTGATATTGCAGTTTTTGGTATGGTTAAAAACGATAAGCATCAAACAAGAGCATTAATTGATGAAGATAGAAATGAGTTTGAAGTTTCTGAACAATTATTCAATTTAATTACAATGTTTCAAGATACTGTTCATGATACGGCAATTGGGTATCATAAATTTTTAAGGGACCAATCAATGAAAAAGTCATCACTTGATGAAATTGATGGAATTGGTGATGTTAAGAAAAAGGCATTATTAAAGAAGTTTGGTAGTGTGAGCAAAATTAAAGAAGCTTCAATAGAAGAACTTATGGAAGTAAGTGGGATTTATGAAGATTTAGCATATAGATTGAAAGAGGAATTATAATGAATATCGCAAGAGATTGGAAAGATTATGAAATTTTAGATATGGCGGATGGCATGAAGCTTGAGAGATGGGGAAATGTTGTTTTAACTAGACCTGATCCACAAATTGTTTGGAAGGATAGGAGTTTTAAAAAGCTTTGGAATGAAACATTTGCTATTTACGAAAGAAGTTCATCTGGTGGAGGAGCATGGAATTATAAAAAAGTGGTTCCTAAACAATGGACTGTGAAATATAAAAATTTAACTTTTAATGTTAAACCAATGGGGTTTAAGCATACTGGTATTTTTCCTGAACAAGCTGTTAATTGGGACTTTATGATGGAAAAAATAAAGAATGAAAGAGCTAGAACGGGTAGAAAGATTAAAGTTCTTAATTTGTTTGCATATACTGGATGTGCAAGTGTTGCATGTTTATCTGCTGGTGCTGAAGTTACTCATATTGATAGTTCTAAAGGAATGATTGAGTGGGCTAAGGAAAATGTTAAGAGTTCTGGTCTTATTGATAGACCAATTAGATTTTTAATTGATGATGTTATTAAATTTGTTAATCGTGAAATTAGAAGGGGAAATAAATATGATGCAATTATAATGGATCCGCCTTCTTATGGAAGAGGTGCAAATGGTGAAGTGTGGCATTTTGAGGAAAATATTAGTGGTTTGGTTGATTTATGTATGAATATTTTATCGGATGATCCTTTATTTTTCTTAATTAATTCTTATACAACTGGTATTTCTAGTCAAGTTTTAGAGAATATTTTAATTATGAAAATGCCTAAGAAAATTAAAGGTACATATTCTAATGGTGAAATTGGATTACCAATGACTAATTCTAAATTAATATTGCCTTGTGGAATTTTTGCAAAGTGGGAAAAATAGATGAGAGTTTTATATGAAGATAATCATATTATTGTGGCTATAAAGCCTGTTAATGTTCCTTCTCAAGAGGACAAGACTGCTGATAGAGATATGCTTACAATGATTAAAGAATATGTTAAAGAAAAGTATGAGAAACCTGGAAATGTATATATTGGATTAATACATAGATTGGATAGACCGGTTGGCGGAATTATGGTTTTTGCTAGGACATCAAAAGCGGCTTCAAGACTTAGTGAAGAAGTGAGAAACAAAAGTTTTAATAAAAAATATTTAGCAATTGTTAATGGAAAGTTTGAAGAAAAGTCAGGTACCTTTGTGGATTATTTGTGGAAGGATCAAAAGAATAATACGAGTTTTGTTGTTAAAGAATCTAAAAAAGGTGCTAAAAGAGCTGAACTGGATTATGAAGTTTTGAATTATAATCCCGATGAAAATCTGTCGTTGGTTAAAATTGATTTAAAAACAGGTAGACATCATCAAATTAGAGTTCAATTTTCTTCAAGAGGACATGCTCTGTATGGTGATAATAAATATCATGGAAGAAGTAATTCAAATATATGCTTATTTGCTTATCAATTATCTTTTGTACATCCAGTGACTAAAGATGTGATGAATTTTGAAGAATTCCCTATTAAAAATGGAATGTGGAAGATGATTGATGGAATATAGTCAAATAATCATGAAAAACAATATAAAAATGGTAAATTTTATTGTAAAAGACTTTTAAATTTATTTATTTATGATAAAATATTTTTAATTATAGTTGTTATTTTATGAATTTGATTTATAGAAATACTAATGAAAATCAATTTTGAAAGGATGGATTGTATGAGCGTTAGAGAAAATAGTTTAAGAATCTATGATACGAAGAGGACGTTCTTTTCAAAAATTGGAAGTACTTTTAGCAAAATATTTGAACCAACAAGAGAAGGTATTAACAATTTAATTATAAATTCAAAAAGAAATAATGTTTTGAAAGGGTTTAAAGCTTGTCAAAATGTTAAAGATCAGAAGAAAGCTAGTGCTGATAGAAATTTCGAAATGTATTATTCATTATATATGGATGCTATCGATGATTTAATTATTAACACAATTTATAAAAAAGTTAGAAATAATGTTGCTTCTGAGTTTGAAAAAGATGCAATGGGAAGATATTATAATATCATTCATTTAAAAGAAGATGATGATGTTGAATTTAGATTAAGAAAGCAACAATATTTATTATCACTTGATTTTGATATTGTAAAAAATACAAAAAAACAAAAAGTATATGATGAATATCTTAATTTTTATATTAATCAACAAGATATTTTATATAAAAAGTTATTAAAGCAATACTCAATGAAAATGACTGAAAAAGTTGATATTAATAGAAAAATTGAATTATATGACAAGATTTTTGAAGTGCTTGATGAATATGTTAGAAATATTGTATCTTTGAAAAAATCAAATGATGAAGATATTGCTAAATTATATTCAATGTATGAAACTTATGAAGTTGGTAAACTTGATCAAGTTGATTCTTTGGATAAAAGAATGATTTTAATTGCGATGAGTAGAAAGTTATTTACACATAGTTTACCACTAGTAATTGCTGAAAAAATGTATATTAGAACATTGAAAGATATTAGAAATTTAATTGTTGATACAAAGATTGCTAGAAAAAGAGAGAATGCATATCAATTATTATTAAAAGCAATGGAACAATATGTTGATAGATTGCTTGCAGTAAAAATGTATTGGAATTCTGATAGTGATAAAAATTTCTTTGTGGAATTTGGTGTAAAAAGAAAAGAAATTGATAATTTAAGAAATACTGACCATAATTTATATGATATGAAGAGACAGATTTTATTTATTAAAGCTGATATGAAATTTTTAAAGAAATATGGTGAAAAATATTATAGAATTATTAAATTTTATAAATCAAAATTAGCTGAGCTTGGTAATGTAAAATGTATAAGTAATTCATATAAAAAGATGGATGGTGATATCAAATTTATTAAAGTTAAAGTTGTAAAAAAGGAAGAGTTAAATGAAGCAGTTTGCTGAAATTACATATGATAAAATTGATGAAAATGTTGATTATGATGAATTAATTAATAAAGTTGTTAGTGAATGTTTTGAAGTTGAAAATATGAGTGATATGTCATTATATTTGAGTATCACATTGACTAATAATGAAGTAATTAAAGAAATTAATAATGAATATAGAAATATTGATAAAGCAACTGATGTGTTGTCTTTTCCAATGTTTGAAAAGAATGAATTGGATGAAATGATTTCTCAAAAATATGAGTATGAAGAGCCTTTTGGTGACTTGATTATTTCTATTCCAAGAGTTGAAGAGCAAGCAATTGAATATGGGCACAGTTTTGAGAGAGAATTGTCTTATATGGTAGTTCATGGATTTTATCATTGTATGGGATATGATCATTTAATCGATAGTGATAAAGTTGTTATGAGAGAAAAAGAAGATTTTGTTTTAAATAAATTGAATATTACTAGGGATTGAGGAGAATATTATGGCGAAGAATGAAAAAAAGGATGAAAGGCTCTACAATAGAGATTTTTTGCAGGCATGTAGTAATGCGGTAAATGGTATTGTTTATAGTGCTACTACACAAACTAATATTAGAAAACAGCTTATCATAGGTTTTGTTACTATGGTACTGAGTTTGTTTTATAATTTTACTACATCTGAATTTTTGTGTTTAACAATGTCGATATTTTTTGTAATTTTTGCAGAATTAGTAAATACTGCAATTGAGACAGTAGTTGATTTGCTAGTGGATGTATATCATCCTAAAGCGAAAATTGCGAAAGATGTGGCAGCTGGTGCAGTTGTCTTAGCTGCAATTAATGCAATTGTAGTGTTATATTTTTTATTTTTTAAAGAAGCTAAATTAGTTGATATGAGTAATAGTTTATTGAATCATATATCATCTACTAATTCGCATATTGCATTTGTTGGAATAATTATTACTGGAATAGTTATAATTGGAGTTAAAGCTTATACTGAGGGAAAGAAATTTAAAACAGGTGAAACTAGTAGATTTATCCCTAGTGGGCAGGCAGCAATTGCTTTTGCAATATTGTCTTCAATTTGGTTGAATACTAAGAATTTATTTGTATTTGCGCTTGCTTTAATATTATCTATAATGCTTCTTGGGAATCGAATGAAGGATAGAAGAACTTTTGCGGAAGTGCTTTTTGGAGCTTCTATGGGAGTTTTGATAATTATTGCAATTTATGGTTTGACTATTTTTAGAATGTAGAAAGGAAGTTTATGAGTACTGAAAAATTTAAGTCTGGTTTTGTTACAGTTATTGGTAGAACAAATGTAGGCAAATCTAGTATTATTAATGCATTGGTTCGCGAAAAAGTTTCTGCAATTGCTAATAAACCACAAACAACTAGAAAGATAATTAGAGGAATTTTAAATACTGAGAATTCTCAAATTATTTTTATTGATACTCCAGGAATTCATAAGGCACATTCTAAATTGGGAAAGATCATGAATGAATCAGCGATATCAACTATTCCAGATGTTGATGTGATTATTTATGTAGTTGATGTTACTGATAAAAAAGTTGATAATGAAACTATTGAAAAATTAAAAAAGCAAAAAAGACCTATTATTTTAGTACTTAATAAAGTTGATTTGATTAATAGGGAACAGGTTGCTGAAAAAATCACATTATATAGTGAATTAATTGATTTTGTTTCAATTGTTCCTTTATCTGTTGTAAAAAATGATAATTTGGATGTTTTGGTTAAAGAAATTGAAAATAATTTATTACCAGGACCTAAATATTATGATGTTGATGAATATACTACACAGACTTCAAGAGAATTGGTTGAAGAAACTGTTAGGGAAAAAGCATTGAGATTGCTTAAAGAAGAAGTTCCACATGGTATTTTAGTTGAATGTGAAAAAATGAAAATGCGCAAGACTGTTGATAATAAGAAATTTTTTGATATTGATGTTACGGTTTATTGTGTGAGGGAATCTCATAAATCAATTATTATTGGAAAAAACGGTCAAATGTTAAAGAAAATTGGAACTTTTGCTAGATATGATCTTGAAGAAATGCTTGGTGTTAAAGTAAATTTAAATATTTGGGTTAAAGTAAAAGAAGATTGGATTAATGATTTAAAGATTGTTAATAAATTTAAATTAAAAGAAGAGAATTAATATGGGTGTAATAAAAACAAAGGGTTTGATTTTATCTCAATATAATTTGAATGATAATGATAGAATGGTTACTTTATTAACTCCAAATTTAGGAAAAATTGGGTGTGCTGCGATAGGTTCTCGTAAAGGCAAGAGTCCTTTGATGGCAGGTACTCAATTTTTATGTTTTGGAGATTTTATGGTGTACAAGGGGATTTCTAGTTATAGAATCAATTCTTGTGAGCCAATTGAAATTTTTTATAATATTAGGCTTGATATTGATAAGTTAAATTATGCAGTAAGAGTTACTAAAATTATTAATGATGTTACTGGTGAAAATGACAATTCTTATAGAGTTTTGCAATTAGCTCTGAATACTTTATATGTTATTGCTAATGTTGAAATTGATTTGGATTTTGTAATGTCTATTTTTAAGTTTAGATTGCTGAGTATTATTGGATTTAAGCCTGATTTAAAGCATGTTTGTAGTGTTTGTAATAAAAATATTTCTAAATATTTTAGTATAATGGATGATTGTTTAAAATGTGCTGATTGTGCAATTCTTGATAAGAGTGCAATTCAAGTTACAGAGTCTACGATTAAATCATTATATTATATAATTAATTGTGATCCGAAAAAATTATATTCATTTAAAGTTAGTGATGAATCTAAAGCAGAAATTAAATTAATTTCTAAGTTATATTTTAATAGATGTATGGAAAAAGAATATGAGTAGTATGATGCGAATTTTGTCGTATTATTGCATATTCTTTTTATTGACTTTGGTAATATATGGTAGTATTCTTGATTTAAGAATTATTAATTCTATATTTTAATCTTAATTGTATTTTTTATTATCAAAAAATCGATTTTAGTCTTTTAATAATTTCCCTAATTAAATTATGATAAATATTTTGGGGAGAATATTTATCAGCAGAAAAGGAGTAATATGAATAAAAGTAATGTATTGAAAGCAGGAATTGTAAGTACAGTATTGCTTGCTACTGTTTTGGGTACAAATGTTAAAGTTTTTGGAGCTACTAATGATGTTATAAAAGATGTTAAATATGTGAATAGTACTTTGGTTGATTTTGATTGTAACAAGTATAACGCTAAAATGAGAAATTTATCAAAGCAGAGATATGATGGCTTGTCGCAGGACGAAAAAGCTAGAGTTGATCAAAATATGATGTTGTTTGGAATGTGTTATGGATTGGTGTCAAATGGTCATTCTAATCAATTTGTTGAACCTAATATGCCAAGAAAAGTTGATGGAGTTTCATGGAATTTGGCCAAATCAAAGCTTGAAGATAATAACTTGAAAATTGTTGATAGTTTAAAAAATGGTACTACTTTCTTTCCTAGAAATGCTACAATTGGAAATGAATATGTTCAAGCTTTAAATAATTGGAAATTTCCGTTTAAAAAAGAAAGGAATGGTTATTATTCTTTTGATAGTAATAAATTATTTGTGGTTAAGGATTATGCAAATAAGAGATTTATTCTTAAATCTGGAAATAAATATGGATTTTATCCTTTTAACAATGAAGAAGATGATACTAAAAATCCTGATAAACGTAATTTGTATTTTTCTGCAAGGTTTGATATTCCGTTTATAATGACAAGGGATGGAAGGACTTTAAATTCTGAAACTGGAAAATATGATGATATGGTGTTTGATTTTTCAGGTGATGATGATGTTTGGGTTTATGTTGATGATGAATTAGTTTTGGATTTGGGTGGTGCACACACACAATTAAAAGGAAATATTAATTTTGCTAAAAATAAAGTTTGGTATGAATTAGTTGCAAGTGCAGATCAAAGGACTAATGAGAGAAATGTTGAGAAGAAAGCTTTTTTTAATAAATTATCACAGGGAAAGCATACATTAAAAGTTTTTTATATGGAAAGAGCTGGTGGTGATTCAAATTTAAAAGTAACATTCAATCTACAAAGTTCTGGTGTTAAGGTTAGACATATTGATAAAGAAAGCGGAGAAATTCTAAAAGAAGAGTATCAATCTGGTGAAATTGGAAAAATTGTTAAAACTGCAGGAATGAATATTGATAAATATGTTTTAGTAGAAGCACCTGAAAATGCAGAAGTTGTTTTGAGAGAAGAGGAACAAATTGTTAATTATTATTATTCTAAGTTTTATGATATTAGTGTAAAATACATTGATATTAATAAAAATAATGAAATTGCAAAATCTGAAAAAATGAATAAAAGAGTTAATAGTGAATATGTTACTGATAAAAAAGATATTAAAGGATATACTTTTGTTAAAGTAACTGGAGAGCCTAATGGAAGAGTTGTTTCAAACATTGATGTAAAATATTTTTATAAAAAGAATTCTAAAATAAAGGTGAATTATATAGATAAAAAAACTAATAAAAAGTTGGATGAAAGTATTAATGATGGGCTTGAAGGGGATGATTTTAAATTAGAAAAGAAAAACTTTAAAAATTATGTATTTATTGAAGGTCCTAAGGAAAGCAGTATTAAGTTTTTAGATAAAGATGTTGAGATAAATTATTATTATATTAAAGAAAGTGATTTAATAGTAAAACATATTGATAAAGATAATAATAAAATTATGGATACAGAAATTAAAAAACTTAGGGAAGGTAGTGAATATAGTACTTCTAAAAAAGAATTTGATAATTATATTTTAGTAAAAAAGCCAGAAATAGAAAAAGGAACAATTGGAAGAAATAATGTGGAATTAAATTATTTTTATAGAAAATTGAGACATAATTTAAGCGTTGATATGAATATTGTTAAAGCAGATATTAAGGGAAGAATCCACGATTATTATGGAAAATTAGTTAAAGCGGATATACCTAATAGTGATTTTAAAAATAATTTAGGTGTTGTTATTGAGTATAAAATTGTTGTTAAAAATACTGAAGAAAAGGTTGTTGATGCAAATTTAATTGATTATATTCCAAATGGGTATATGGCGAGAATTGAAGATAATCCAGGTTGGGAGTTTTATGAAAATACTGCAAGAATGTTAATTAAAAATTTCAAGCCGGGAGAAAGAAGGGAATATTTATTTAAAATTTATAGAGGTGGAGAGTATGATGTTTCTGACTTGGTAAATAATAATGTTGAAGTTAAAACTATTGATAATTATAAAGAATTGAATTTAGAAGATAATAGGGATAGTAATAAGTTATTGATTGTACCTAAAACTGGTGTAAAGGGAGCTTTATATGGAGTTTTTGTAAGTGCTCTAATTGGAATATTCTTTATGATTAGAAAATTTAAAAAGAATATAATAAAGGATAATAAGTAAATTATTGTGTTTTAGAAATAAAAACTTGCTAAATATAATAAAAGGTAGTACTATTTAATTATTATATATAAGGAAGTATTAATATAGAATGGTTTTTGATTGGAAAAAAGGTATTAAGCAAAGTGAATTAAATATTGTAGTTGATACGCTTAAAGATGATGGTTTAGTAATTTTACCAACTGAAACTGTTTATGGTCTTGGAGCAAATGCTTGTTCAAATATTGCTTGTAAGAAAATATTTGAAGCTAAGGGAAGAGCACAGGATAATCCTTTGATAGTACATGTTTCTGATATAAATATGATTGGAAAAGTTGTGCAAGACCTTAGTGAAATTGAAGAAAAGTTAGTTAAAGCTTTTATGCCTGGACCTTTTACACTGATTTTAAAGAAGTCTAAAGTAATTTCTGATGTTGCATCTTGTAATATGGATACTATCGGAGTTAGAATGCCATCTAATAAAATCATTAATGAAGTTATTAGTAAATGTGGATTTTCGATTGCTGCACCTAGTGCAAATATTTCAGGAAGACCAAGTGGCACTAATGTAGATGATATTATTGAGGAATTTGATGGCAGAGTAAGTATTATTGTTGATGGTGGTGATTCTGACATCGGAATTGAATCAACAGTTGTTAAAGTTATTGATAATATTCCTGTTATTTTAAGACCTGGATTTATTACTGAAGATGATATTAAAAAAGTTGTTCGGAGTAGTTAAGTTAAGCGATAATCTTTTTAAAAAAGTTGATAACAATACTAAAATTGAAAGTCCTGGTATGAAGTATAGGCATTATGCCCCTAATACAAAATGTGTATTAGTTGTGGATAATGAAATTGAAAAGATAAATAGGTTATTAGATAATGGTGATGACATTTTAGTATTGGGATTTGATGAGGATGAGCAATATATTAATACTGATAAGTTTTTATCAATTGGAAGTAGATTTAATTTGGAGTTGGTTTCTAAAAAAATCTTTTCTAATTTGAGAAAAATTGACAATTATAATTGTGATTATGCAGTTATTGAGGGGCTTAAAAAATCTAATTTAGGTTTAAGTATTATGAATAGATTAATTAGGGCTTGTGAAAATAATATTATTTAGTGAAAGGATGATTATGTATTTAGTAGTTGGGCTTCGGAAATCCGGAACCGGAATATTCTAAAACACGTCATAATGTTGGATATGATGCTCATAAATATATTACTGAAAAATATAATAAAGACATAA
>JABCOX020000077.1 GCA_013333395.2 Clostridiales bacterium
ATAATTAATATATAAAATCAATAATCCTTTCACTTTTTACTTTTTATCTATTGTAAACCTATGTTAACCTCCTTTTATTTTGTATATGTTTAATTATTCTATTTACAATTTTATTATATTAATAAAAAACTCGACCTTTCGAGCGAGAATATATATAATCATAATATTTTTATATAATAGCAATTATAATTATAACTGTTACAATGTTACTGTTGCTTTCACTCATCCCTAAGGATTTTAAAAGCCTTTTAATTGTCTTAAACAGTCCAGTTATCCAAGTTGGGACAGTTGCAATTAAGCGTATAATCCCTTTAAATACATATCCTATTACTCTTAACGAACCGTTAATGAATGTCTGCACTAGAGGCAATCTAATGCCTACTATGCTTAACAAAATTGTCACGCCTGTTATGGCAATCAATACTGTTATCCAGGCATTCCGAATTTCCATTACAGATAATCCCGATAACATTCTAACTACAAAATGTAAAAACAATAATAACATAACATTTCCTCCAATCGTCGAAATAAAAATTAAAAAACAATAACTTCGTATTAATTATATCACTTTTAAATAAATTCAAACAACTAAATATTTTAAATTTATATTGGTATTTTATTTCACTTTTTAGTTTTTATCTATATAATTATAAAAATGGAGGATTTAGAATTGATTTGTTTGAATGATGATTTAGTTATATTTGATTATAAAGATTACAAAAATAATTTTGATATTGTTGAATTTGATTTAAATAGGAGGTTTAAGTCTGGTAATTATGCCATAGTAATTGATTTTAGAAATGATTTAAAATACTCTATAAAGTGTATTAAAAAATTGATTTCATTGAAAAAATCTAATACCCATTTTTATAGTAATTTTAAAGATTATAAACTTAAATATGTTATTTCTAATTATAATGATGCCATTTTGAATGCTTTAAAAGCTATTGAAATTGATAATTTGAAAGAGAAGTATACCTTTATTTATGATTGTGTATTTAAACAATTGGATGATATTTGGAGTAAAAAGAATTATTGTAATTTTTGCAATAACAAATGTATTGCCACTAGAATGCATGAAAATATAGATCAATTGGATGGTTGTTGCTATTCTTTTAAAATGAATACTAATTTATTTTCGACTCATTTTATTAAAAATAAGCAAAAATGTAAGTTTTTAGGTGATGATAAGCGTTGTACTACTCAAAATATCTCTTGCAAACTTTTTACTTGTGACTATTTGAAGAAAACTGAAAGTTTCGATATAAAATTAAATGATTTTTTGCTTGTGATGGCATTTTTTAATTCGAAGCAAAGATTAATATTAAAATATAATTATTTTAATTCTAAAGAAGAGATTATTGATAAATTGCTGGAAAAATCTAAAATTCCTTTGGCTTTATACTATTATTATGATTATTATAGAATTTAGGCAAAAAAATAAACCCGTTGTTCATTTTGTACTCCGGGTTTATTTTTTGTTATTCTTTTATTTTTAGTTTTGTAATTATCGGCATTAACTCTTGATTAATTTTATTTACTTCTTCTGAATTTCCTTCTATTGCTAAAACTTTCATTTTTGGATTAATGTAATCATCTATTTCAAATTTTACATTTTCTTTTTGATATGTGTATCTTGTTCTTATTAATTCTTTATCTACTTTAAGATTTAAAAATTCTATTAAAGTTTTAGCAAATTCTTTATTTTCATTATTCAAGTTTAGAATATCTGTTTCTTTACGTATTTTTAATTCTTGGTTTGTTTCATTATTTTCTTTAAAGTCTAAATATTCTGTTCTTGTATGTTTTAAATTATCTTCTTCAATTGTTATTCTTGACATTATGTATGTATCATTTTTATATAATGTTCTTTTTTGTGTTGTCTCACTGATTTTTATGAAATTATTTGATTCGCAATATTGTATAAATTCTTTTATACTGGTTACTTTATAACTATATTCGTATTCTTTTTTCATGTTTTCTCCAACTGAATTATTTATTTAATTCTTCTAAGAACATTTTGTTCAACATTTGCGGATTTGCTTTTCCTTTTGTTTGTTTCATTGCTTGTCCTACTAAGAATCCTAATGCTCTGTCTTTTCCTGCTTTATAGTCTTCTATTGATTGTGGATTATTTGCTAGTACTTCTAATACTACATTTTTAATTTCTGATTCATCTGAAATTTGAATCCATCCATGTTCTTTAATAATTTCTTTTGGTGTTTTGCTTTCATCAAACATTATTTCTAGGACATCTTTTCCAATCTTTGTGCTTATTGTTCCATTGTCTATTATTTCTACTAATTCGGCTAGATTTTCTGCACTAAATGGTATTTTTTCTGATGGCAATTCTCGTTCATTTTGAATTCTTGCTATATCTGATGTTAACCAGTTACATACTGATTTATAATTTCCACAGATTTTTCCAGCTTGTTCAAACAAGTCTGATATTGCTTTTTCTGAGACTAGTGCTTTGGCATCTTTTTCAGATAATCCTAATTCTTGCATGTATCTTTCTTTTCTGCTTTCTGGCATTTCTGGAAGATTATTTTTTATGTTATCAATATATTCTTTTGATAATTTAATGGCTGCTAAGTCTGGCTCTGGGAAATATCTATAATCTTCTGCATCTTCTTTGTCCCTCATTGAAAATGTTCTACCTGATACATCATCCCATCTCATTGTTTCTTGATATACAGTTTCACCTGATTCATTTGCTCTAATCTGATCTTTGATTTCAAAATCTATTGCTCTTTGAATTGATTTGAATGAATTCATGTTTTTCATTTCATGTCTTTTTCCAAATGGTTCATTTGGTTTATGTACTGAAACGTTTACATCTGCTCTAAATGATCCTTCTTCCATTTTACAATCCGATACTTCTATATATTGTAAAATTGTTTTTAATTTTTTCAAATATCTATCCGCTTCGCCTGATGATCTAATATCTGGTTCTGATACAATTTCAATTAATGGCACTCCTGCTCTATTTAAATCAACTAGTGCTCCACCTGCAAATTCATTATGATTCAATTTTCCTGAATCTTCTTCGATATGAATTCTTAATATTCTTACTTTTTTTGGATTTCCATTATCATCTTCAATTTCAATATATCCATTGTTACATAATGGTTTATCAAATTGTGAAATTTGATATGATTTTGGTAGGTCTGGGTAAAAATAATTTTTTCTATCATTTTTACTATCCATTGAAATTGAACAATTTAATGCCAGACCTGCTTTTACTGCATATTCAACAACTTTTTCATTCAATACTGGCAAAGTTCCTGGTAATCCCATGCATATTGGACATACTTGTGTGTTTGGAGTTGAACCAAACTCTGTTGAACAATTACAGAATATTTTTGTTTTTGTTGATAATTCTGCGTGTACTTCTAATCCAACTACTGCTTCATAGTCATTGTTTGACATTTCGTTCTCCTTTATTTTTTAAATTCTGGTTTATAATTTTCTCTAAATTTAATTTGTTGTTCTATAGCATATGCGGCATTTAGGATTTTTTCTTCTTGGAATCTGTTTCCTATTAATTGCATTCCTATTGGCATGTTATTACTGTCTACTCCACATGGAATTGATATTGCTGGTACTGATGCAATATTAATTGATACTGTACAAATATCTGCTAAATACATTTCTAGTGGGTTGTTTGTTTTTGATCCTATATCAAATGCTGTTGTTGGCGCTACTGGTGTTAATAATACATCATATTTTTTGAAACATTCATCAAATTTATTTTTTACATATGTTCTTACTTTCTGTGCTTTTTTGTAAAATGCATCATAGTATCCTGATGATAATACATAAGTTCCTAGTATTATTCTTCTTTTTACTTCTTTTCCAAATCCTTCTGTTCTTGATTTTACGAATAATTCTTTTAAATCTTTATAGTCTTTTGCTCTATATCCATATCTGATTCCGTCAAATCTTCCTAAGTTTGAACTAGCTTCTGCACAAGCAATTATATAGTATGCTGCTAATGATGATTCTGATACATCTAGTGAGCATTCTTCTACTATTGCACCTATTTTTTTGTATTCTTCGATTGAGTTTTCTAATGATTTTTTTACTTCTGGATTTATTCCTTCTCCAAAAAACTCTTTTGGGACTCCTATTTTCATTCCTTGAATTGAATTTTTAAGATTTTTTGTATAATCAATTTTTTCTCTTTTTACTGATGTTGAATCATTTTCATCATGTCCTGCTATTATATTTAATAATAGTGCTGCATCTTCTACATCTTTTGTCATTGGACCTATTTGGTCTAGTGATGATGCAAAGGCTACTAATCCTGATCTACTTACTAGTCCATATGTTGGTTTTAATCCAACTATTCCACAGAATGATGCTGGTTCTCTAATTGATCCACCTGTGTCTGATCCTAGTGCCCATGGTACTAAGTTTGCTGCAACTGCTGCTGCACTTCCTCCTGATGATCCTCCTGGAACTTTATTCAAATTCCATGGATTTCTTGTTATTTTGAATGATGAATTTTCTGTTGAACTTCCCATTGCAAATTCATCCATGTTTAGCTTTCCTAATATCGGCATGTTTTTTTCTTTAATTTTTGTTATTACAGTTGCGTCATATGGTGATACAAAGTTTTCTAACATTTTTGAAGAACATGTTGTTTTTATTCCGTTTGTACAGATATTGTCTTTGATTCCTATTGGAATGCCTGCTTCTGGATTTTTTGATTCTACTATTGCTTCTTCTAAACGTGTGCTTACAAATGCATTTACTTCTGGCTCTTTTTCATTGATTCTATCTGCATATGCTTTTGTTATTTCTTCAATTGTTATTTCTTTGTTTTTTACTTTTTCCATTAATTCGTGAACTGTTAATTCAGTTAATTCCATTAATGTTCCTCCTCTATTTTAAAGTACCTTTGGTATCTTAAACATATTTCTATCTACTTCTGGTCCGTTTTCCATCATTTGGTCTATATTGTCAAATTGTTTTACTTCGTCTTTTCTAAATACATTGAACTCTTCTGTTGCTCCAATTGTTTCATCTAGTTTGCTTACATCTATTTTATCAATTGTTTCTGTATAATCTAAAATATCTTCAAGATTTTTTAAATATTCTTCAATTTCATTTTCTTTTATTTCTAAATCTGATAATTTAGCTATGTGCAATAATTCTTCTTTGCTTATCTTCATTAAGGTTTTCCTCCTTTTTCATATTTCATATTATACACTTGATATGCTTATTTTTCAAGGGTTATGGATTGTCTTTGTATAATTATTTTGACATCAAAAATGGCCTAGATATACTAGACCATTTGCTTTTATCAATCTTATGGAGTTAATCGTTCTGGACCACGGAATAAAAACATTGCTTCTTTCAAACTTGGTAATTCTAATAGATTCATTATTATTCTATCAATTCCTATTCCAAATCCCCCATGTGGTGGGCAACCATATTTAAAGAATTCTAAATAAAACTCCACATCTTTTTCTAATCCTTTTTCTTTAGCTTGTTCTTTCAATATTTCATACCTGTGTTCTCTTTGTGCACCTGTTGTAATTTCTACACCTTTC
Source organism: Clostridiales bacterium (assembly GCA_013333395.2). GTDB lineage: Bacteria > Bacillota > Clostridia > TANB77 > CAG-508 > CAG-793. The sequence continues at coordinate 5,562 of JABCOX020000077.1, forward strand.
CATATTAAGTCATAGCCTTGTGGAACACCATTTTTTCTTAGATGATAGAATGCTCTTTTCCTTTTTCCGAAATCTGTTACAAATATGAATTCATGATTATATTTATCTTTTGCTAATTTCGCTAATAATTTTTCCGCCTCTGTTGTTAAATCATCTTGTTCTTCTTCAGGACATTGATAATTATATCTTTTATTTAATTCTTCATAAACATCTTTTAATTTCATTCTTGGAAATGGTAAGCTTGGTACAATTATATCTACATCAAAATATTCTTTAATTTCTTTTTCATATTTTGCTTTAACCTTATTTAATGCAAAATTTATCATTTCTTCTTCCATAATCATAACATCTTCATATGTATCAATGTTTGAGAATTCTAAATCAAATCCTGTAAATTCCGTTGCATGCTTTCTTGAGTGTGATTTCTCTGCTCTAAAAACAGGCCCACATTCAAAAATTCTTCCAAGTCCTGATGCAATTGCCATTTGTTTATAAAATTGAGGACTTTGTGCCAAATATGCTTTTGAATTGAAATATTTAACTTCAAATACTTCTGATCCACTTTCGCTTGCTACTCCAATTAATTTTGGTGAGTGTATTTCTATAAATTCTCTTTCTAGTAAAAACTCTCTACACGCATTAACAAATAGTGTTTGTATTTTTAACATTATTTGATTTTTATCTGTTCGCAAATCAAGCCATCTATAATCTAATCTTGTATCAATAATTGTTTTTTCATCAATTGGATTTGCTTCTGCATAACTTGTTACTTCAACTTTATTTACTTGTACTTCTTTTCCTCCAAGTTTTACATTATCATTTTCAATTAATTCCCCCTCAACAATAACTGTTGCTCCTGGAATTAATTTAGAGAAAACTTCACCCACTTCTGGAAATTTAATTTTATCAATAAATAATTGAATTTTTCCAGAAAAATCTTTCAATATTACAAATTGCATTGATTTTTTATCTCTAATTGTTTCAATTATTCCATGAAATTTAACTTGTCCTTTTTGTAATTTTGTTATTTGAGATATCATATTATTTCTCCTTTTGTAATATCTTTTATAATTCTTCAGTTTTATATGTTATATAACCTTCATAATTATAGCTTTGATCTATACCTTTCATATATACTTCATGATTATTAATTTCGTCTGTTAATGCTAAATTTAATATATGCTTTATTTCAGTATCCTTTATTGGACTTCTTTCCATCGCTAGTAAGTAATCTTCCTTATCTACCTTTTCCCAGTCAATTACTTTTTTTATTTCATTTTTTAAAATATGATCAAGCCATATTCTTGTACTTCTTCCGTTTCCTTCTCTGAATGGATGTGCTATATTCATTTCAACATATTTCTCAATAATCTCATTAAAATTAGATTGTGGCATTTTATCTATATTATTTAATGATTCTTTTAGATACATTAATGGCGCAAATCTAAAATTTCCTTTTGAGATATTTACATCTCTTATTTGTCCTGCAAAGTTGTATACGTCATCAAATAAATACTTATGAATAAATTGCAGTGTTGAAAATTTGCCTGCTGGTAGTTCTACTAACATGTTTTTTTCAAATAATTCTTTTGCTTTTTTCTTACTTATTTTTTCTTCTAAATCATATTGCTTTATTTTATTTAACAAAATACTTTATCCTCATTTATTATTTGCTTTTTGTCGTTTTTCTAGTTGTTTTCTTCTTTGTTGTAGCTTTCTTGGTTGCTGTCTTTTTTGTTGATTTTTTCTTTGTTGTCGTTTTTAATTCATCATCGTTTTCTGATGGTGTCCATACTTCTCCGACTTTTGGAGCATTCCAAGAAATGTATTTACATGATGTTTCATCATTATGATTATTACTGCAGATATAGTAGTTACGGCCTCTTTTTGTTTTGCGAACATAAACTTCTGCTCCGCATACTGGGCATGGGTTTGCGGCTTTTTCTACAAATGGTTTTACATTTTTACATTCTGGATAGCCACTACATGCTAGGAATTTTCCATAACGTCCGTATTTTATCGCCATTGGCTTTCCACATTTTTCACACATAATGTCAGTTAATTCATCTTTTAATTCAACATGTTCAAGCTCTTCATCTACTTTTGCTAATTCTTTTGAAAATGGTGTATAAAAATCTCTTATAACCTTTTTCCATTTTTCTTTTCCTTCTGCTACTGCATCTAACTCGTTTTCTATTCCAGCTGTAAACTCAACATTTACAACATCTTTGAAATTCTCTACCAATAGTTTGTTTACAATTTTTCCTAGATCAGTTGGGACTAATTGTTTCTTTTCACGCTTTATATATCTTCTATCTACAATTGTTGAAATTATTGTTGCATATGTACTTGGGCGTCCAATACCGTTTTCTTCAAGTGCTTTTACAATACTTGCTTCTGTAAATCGAGCTGGTGGCTCTGTAAAGCTTTGCTTTGTGTCTATTCTATCTTTTTTCAATTCTTCATTTTCGACTAATTCTGGAATTGTTTCTTCCCTATCTTCGTTTGAATTGTCGTCAGTATCTTCTACATACAATGTCATGAATCCTTTAAATTTTAAAGTTTGTCCATTTGCTTTAAAATTGTATGTTTTGTTTGATACTTCTGAATCAATATTCACTGCAACTGTATCATAGATTGCTTCTGACATTTGGCTGGCTAAAAATCTATTATAGATTAGTCTGTATAGTTTGTATTGATCCGGTGTTAAGTTTTCTTTTATTTCTTCTGGGTTTAAGTCAATATTGGTTGGTCTAATACCTTCATGTCCATCCTGCGCATCGCTTTTAGTTCTATAATATCTATTTTCATAATATTTGTCACCGTATTTAGCTGTTATTACCGCTTTAGCAGCTGCTCTTGCTTCTTCTGAAATTCTCGTTGAATCTGTTCTCATGTATGTGATTAAACCAATTGTGCCTCTACCTGTTACTTTTACACCTTCATATAGTCCTTGTGCAACTTGCATTGTTTTACGCAATTGGAATCCTAATTTTCTTGCTGATTCTTGTTGCATTGTTGAGGTTGTAAATGGTGGCGCAGGGGTCTTCTTTCTTGTACCTTTTTTAATGTTTGTTACTACATATTTTGATTTTTCAATATCTTTTAAAATTTCATCTACTTCTGCTTTTGAATGTAATTCAATCTTTTTGTTATTAATTGTCGTTAAATGTCCTTGAAATATTTTTCCTTTTTTATCAAAAATCGCATAGATATTCCAATATTCTTCTGGAATAAATTTCTCTATCGCTTCTTCTCTTTCACATATCAATCTTACTGCTACTGATTGAACTCTTCCTGCTGATAAACCTCTTTTTACCTTTTTCCAAAGTAATGGGCTTATTTGATATCCAACGATTCTATCTAATACACGTCTTGCTTGTTGTGCATCTGTTGTATCTAGATTGATTTTTCTTGGATTTTTTATTGCTTCTTTGATACATTTTTCAGTTATTTCATTAAATGTTACTCTGCATAAAGCATCTGTTGGTATGTCCAATATATATGCCAAATGCCAAGCAATTGCTTCTCCCTCACGATCGGGGTCGGTTGCTAGATATATTTGTTTAGCTTTTTTTGCTTCTTTTTTCAATTCATTTATTAGAGGGGCTTTTCCACGAATATTTATATATTGTGGTTCAAAGTCGTTTTCGATATCTACTCCTAATTTTGATTTTGGCAAGGCTCTTACATGTCCTACTGAAGCTATCACTTTATAAGCTTTTCCTAAAAACTTTGATATTGTGTGTGCCTTTGATGGTGACTCGACTATTACTAATTTTTCTGCCATTTTGCTTCCTCTCTTATTTTACGATTGTGTTATAAATTTTGTCTTCTACATTTTCTATTGATAATTTTCTTGAATTTTCTGACATTTCCTTTAATTTTTCTTTATCAGAGATTAATTCTTCTATTGTTTTATTTAATATATCAGTATTTAACTCATTGTCAAGTATTACTTTTGCTGCATGTGCTTTTTCTAATGCCCTTGCATTATATTCTTGATGATTTTCTGCTGCATGTGGGAATGGAATTAATATTGCTGGCTTTCCTACATTTTCAATCTCTATTATTGTCATTGCTCCACTTCTTGATACAATTAAATCGGATATGTTTATTATTTCTCCTAAATTATATAGGTATGGATATATTTTGACATTTTTAAGATTTTCTATATCTTTTCCGTTATTACTTATAATTTCTTTTACTGACTCATAATTATTTTTTCCTGGTACCCAGATTATTTGATAATTATTTTCTTGTAGCACTAGATTTTCTAAAGCTGTATTTATACTCTTAGCTCCTTGGCTTCCACCAAATACTAAAACAATTGGTAAATCTGGATTTAATCCTAATTCCAATACTTTTTTTCTTCTTTCTTCAGCTGTGAAATTAAGATTTTTAGTATTTGACGGTGTACCTGTTACTATTGCATTTACCTTTGGACTTAATTTCGCTTTTGCTTCATTGAATCCTAACATTATGCATTTTGCTTTTTTGGACATTAATTTTGTTGCTATTCCTGGTAATACATTACTTTCATGAATCATGTATGGTATTTTTAACTTTTGTGCTGCTCTACATACTGCTAGTGTTATATATCCACCTGTTCCAATTACTAAGTCTGGCTTAAATTCTTTTAAGATTGTTTTTGCTTCACTTATTGAGTGAATTGTTTTCATTAATCTTTTTAAATTTTCGATTGTTGGCTTTCTGTATACGCCATAGGCTCCGATATGTTTTATCCCATAACCGGCTTTAGGAACTAGATCATTTTCTAGTCCCCTGTCCGTCCCTATAAATATGATTTCTGAGTTTGGTTGCTCAGATTTTATTTTGTTAGCTATCGCTATTCCAGGATTTATATGTCCACCTGTTCCTGCAGCTGCAATGACTACTCTCATTGATTCGCTCCTTCTTGAACTTCTTCTGTTTTTTCTTCTACTTTCGCATTTCTTGATATTCCTAGTAAGATTCCTACTGATCCTAATAATATTATTAATGATGTATTTCCATAGCTTAGGAATGGTAGTGATATTCCCGTATTTGGTATTGTGTTTGTTACAACCCCAATATTTAAAAACGCTTGCAGTATTATCAAACTTGTTATTCCAGTTGCTACTAATTTACTAAATCTATCTTTAACTCTTGCTACAATTAAATATCCTCTTATCGCAAACGCTACAAATAGTGCAATTACTACTATTGCTCCTATTAAACCTAGTTCTTCTGCAATTATTGCAAAGATGAAGTCATTATGTGCTTCTGGTATGTATAAATATTTTTGCTTACTTTTTCCTAATCCTACTCCAAACAGTCCACCTGCTGAAATTGCGTACAAACTTTGAACTGTTTGATATGATATTTTTATTGGATTATCGCCTTCCCATGTATGTAGCCATGCTGCTAATCTGTTTCCTCTAAAGCCTTTTATTATTGTGTCTTTAAAGATTATAAATCCTCCTGATATAAGGGCTATCAATATTCCAAGCTCTTTTACTAAATCGGACATTTTGATTTGGCTCATTATTGTGATTATAATTACTACTGCTGTTACAATTATAGCCGCACTAGCGTGGTTTTGCACTTTAACTAAAAATACAGCAATTGGTATGAGAAAAACAAATGGTATTACAAAATAGTTTTTAAATTTTGTTAAATCAATTTTTGGGTCAGTATAATATCCTGAATATGCAAGTATTAAAAACAATTTTGTAAATTCTGATGGTTGAAATGAGATAGGTCCAAATTTTAGCCATCTGGTTGCACCTTTGGCGCCTGTTCCTAAACCTGGAATTATTACGATGAAGGCGCTGATTAGTGCTAAACCGTAAAATATCCAATACTTATTTTTTGATTTTGTAATATCACGTGTTGATATGAAGAACATAAGAATTAATCCCCCAATTGCTCCCAACACTTCTTTATTAAAAAAATAATAACTATTATTATAATTAATTAAAGCTGATGGTGCACTGGCTGATAAAACCATTACTAGTCCTATTAAGGTTAATATTATAGTAATAGTTACTAGTATATAGTCCAATGGCGATTTTTTCTTTATATCTTCAAAATTTACTATTTTTTTATTAGTTTTTTCCTTTTTTGTCTTTTTTTCCAAAACTAATCCTTTCTTCTTTTGCTAAATTATTAATAATCCTATTCCACAAGCTACTAATGTTACTGCGCAGAAAACTATTACAACTGTTGTTTCCTTCCATCCACATAATTCGAAATGATGGTGAATTGGCGACATTTTAAATAGCCTCTTCTTTGTTTTTTTATAATATAAAACTTGTAAAATTACTGATAATGTTTCTGCTATTGGTATGATTGCTATTATTATTAATAATAAAGGTATTTTCAAATATAATGCTATTCCGGCTATTGCTCCTCCAAGTAGTAATGAACCGGTATCTCCCATGAATACATGTGCTGGATATATATTGAATAATAAGAATCCTAAACTTGTTCCCATTATTATTGATCCAAATATTGTTGTTTCCTTTATATTCCACATTATTGAAATTATTGTTAATGTAGCTATTATCAATGTTGTTACACCTGTTGATAATCCATCTATTCCGTCTGTTAAGTTTACAGCATTTGTTGTTCCTAATATTACTAATAGAGCAAAAATTATATACAACCATACTGGCATTGTTACAAATTTATTTAAAAATGGTATGTATATGTCTGTTCCATTTTTAAATACTGTTATTAATAAAGTGATGTAAATTATTGATATTATTAGTAACCCTGCCATTTTTGCTTTGGGACTTAATCCGTCCGTATTTTTTTCGACTACTTTTTTATAATCGTCTATAAATCCTATGAGACCAAATCCCAATGTTACAAATATCATTGGGAGTAGTCTTGTTGCTATTTCTGATTGATCTTTGGCATAGTCAAAAAATAAGAATGCACTTAATATTAGGGTTGAAATTATCATTATAATTCCACCCATTGTTGGTGTTCCTGATTTGCCTAAATGCGATTGTGGACCATCTTCTCTTTCGGATTGTCCTGCTTTTAGTTTTCTTAATATTGGTATTACTACAAATGCTATTACTATACTTGTAAAAAATGATAGTAGTAATATCTTTATATGGAAACTCATTTAATTATTTTCCTCCTTTGGAATCAGCTTTTACTGAATTCTCACTATTTTTTGCTTCTTCCATACCGTCAATAATTTCTTTTATGATGATTCTTTCATCATATGGATGTTTTTCATGGTTTATTTCTTGATATGTTTCATGGCCTTTTCCTGCTAATACGATTAAATCGTTTTTCTTTGCCATTTTTATTGCTTTTTTAATTGCTTCTGTTCTATCTACAATTACTTCATATTTTCCTTTTGTCTTTTTTATTCCTTCTTCAATTTGATCTACGATTAGTTGTGGATCTTCTGTTCTAGGATTGTCAGAAGTTATTATTGTATAGTCTGCAATTTTTCCTGATATTTCACCCATTGCTGGTCTTTTTGTTGCATCCCTGTCTCCACCGCATCCAAATACTGAAATTACTCTTCCTCTTGTATATTCTTTTACTGATTGTAAAATACTTTCTAAGCTTTTTGGTGAATGTGCATAGTCTACCATTATTGTTAAGCCTAATTTATTATCAACCAATTCATTTCTTCCTGGTACTCTAATTGTTTCCAATGCTTCTTTCACTTTTTCAATATCACATCCTAGTCTTAGTGCTATTGATAATGCAGCCAATGTATTGTAAACACTGAATCTTCCAGGGATTCCTGTTCTTATTCTTTCATTTTTATTATTTACTCTTACTCTGAAATCAACATATGAATTTGTTATTGTAATGTCTTTTGCAAGAATATCACATGCATTATCAATTCCATATGTTTGAATATTTCCATTATTTATAATTTCTGGAACTAATCTTGTTTTTAAATCATCTGCATTTACATATCCATATTTGCATATTTCAAATAATCTTACTTTTGAGTTGAAATAATCTTCCATATCTGGATGTTCATTTTTACTGATATGGTCTTCTGATAAGTTTGTAAATACTCCTATATCAAAATCGCTGCCGTCAACTCTATGTAGTTTCAAGCTTTGTGATGATACTTCCATTACTACTACATCACATTTTTCATTTGCCATTTGTGCAAATATGCTTTGTAATTTTACGCTGTCAGGCGTTGTTCTATCACTATCTTCTAATTTTTTATCTCCAATGTATACTGCTATTGTTCCTAATAGTCCTACTTTTAATCCTTGTTTTTCTAGTAGTTGTTTTACCATGAATGATGTTGTTGTTTTTCCTTTTGTTCCTGTAATTCCAACTAATTTAAATTTTCTTGATGGATTGTCATAATAGTTACATGCACATTTCGCTACAGCAACTCTTGTGTCTGGACATGATACTAATGTTATATTGTCCACTGCTCCTATTTCACTTAATGCTTTTGCAACATTTACTATTGATTCATCATTTATTAATATTGCTGATGCACCTTTTACAATTGCATCTTTTATGTATTGATGTCCGTCTACTTCAAATCCTTTTATTGCTACAAATAAATCTCCTTGTGCAACTTTTCTAGAATCTGTTTGAATGTTGTTTATTTCAACTTCAACGTTTCCTTTTGCTTTTAATTCTTCAATTCCACTTAATATTTCTTTTAATTTCATTATTATATCTCCGTTCTTTTGAGATTAGTTTTTATTAAAATCTTAACAAAAACTTCTTATATATTATAAGCATAAAAACATTAATAAATCAATCAAAATAAGAATGATTTCTATTTTTTTTTAGAAATCATTCTTTATTTTTTTACAAATATTTTAATTATTTTTGAGATTATACTTTCCTCTGTTTTGGGACTTGCTTGTAATGATTTTACATAGTCCTTTTTGTCTAAATTAATGTATACTTTTTGACTGTTGGTTAACTTTTGCATTCCAAGTTTTTCTTTTGCTTCTTTTTCTATGTTTGAAATATTCATGTCTCTTTCAATGCTTACTTTTAACTGATCATTTTGCTTTTCTATTTCAATTAAATTTGATTTTAATTTTTCTCTTGTAGCTAATTTCGCATTTAACATTGCATATCTTATACATAGTGTTAATAAAAATGCAAATACTAGTATTGAAACACTTATAGTCTTTGTCGTATTTATTAAAGCGGTGTTTTTATTTACTACTTTTTTCTTTGTTTTATTACTATTTTTTGTGACTTTAACAGACCTAGTTTTACTAGGTTGAATTTTTTTCGGGCTGGTCTCATATTCATAGTAATTAGCCATTTTAGTAGTTACACCTCTTTTCTTTCGAATATTCTTAGTTTAGCACTCTTGCTTCTTGAATTTATTTTTAATTCATCATCTGTTGCTATAATTGGTTTCTTTGTTAAAGATTTTCCATAACATATTGGATGACATATACATATTGGTATATCTTTTGGGCAAGTGCATTCGCCTTCAGCTTTTTTAAATGCATCTTTAACTGCCCTATCTTCCAATGAATGGAATGTTATTACACATAGTCTTCCATTATTTTTTAAGCATTTTATTGATTCAAGTATTGTCTTCTCTAATGGTTCTATTTCATTATTTACTTCAATTCTGATTGCTTGAAATGTTCGTTTTGCTGGATGTCCATCTTTGCCTGATGGCTTTGACTTTGCAATAATATCAACTAATTGTTTAGTTGTTTTTATTGGTGCATTTTTTCTGTAATTTACTATATTTCTCGCAATTTGTCTTGAATATCTTTCTTCGCCATATTTATATATGATATCTGATAATTCTTTTTCTGAATAAGTATTTATGACATCATAAGCTGAAAATGGTTGTGTTTGATCCATTCTCATGTCTAATTCGTTGTCTGAGTTGTAACTAAATCCCCTATTTCGTTCATCTAGTTGATATGATGATACTCCTAAATCTAATAAAATACCATCTACCTTTTCTATTTCTAATTCTGCTAATATTTCTTTGATATCATCATGATTGCCATGTACTAATTTCTTATTTGAATATTCTTTAAGTTTTTCTGATGCTGCTTTTAATGCATCATCGTCCCTGTCTATTCCTATTAATAATCCATCTTGTGATAATCTTTTTATTATTTCGCTGCTATGTCCTGCTCCACCCAATGTTCCATCTACATAAATTCCATCCATCTTAATGTTTAGGCCATTCATGCATTCTTCTAGCATTACTGGAATATGTTCAAATTTCAATTCTTTTCTCCAAATTTAGAATTTTTGGTTGGCATATTGCTATGCCAACCTCTTTTGTACATTTGCAATCTTTTGTGTCTTACTCTTTTTTCTTTTGTATTTTTTAAATTTTGTCTTAAGTGTATCTATATAAACTTTTGTAAAAAAGGTTATACCTTTTCAATTCCATTTTATACCACTTTAACTGATTGTAATATATAAAAAAATAAAATGCAATACTTTTTTTGCATTTTATTTTCTTTTAAATTACATATATTATTTTTGTTTTTTATTTTAATTATTTCTTCGATCGATGACATATGTGCTTCCGCAGATAGTTTTGGCAAGGTGTTTTACAGATGCGCCTGCCTCCCCTATTTCTAAAGGGTTTTTAAATTTCCCTTCTTTAACCTCTACGGCTCCAATGGATACAGTTGTCAAGGGGAACTCTTCAATTGTTCCTTTTCTGTTCTCAACTTCTAAAAATCCATTTAATAAGTCTTTTTCATCAAAATAATGTTTCACTTTGTTGTCAAATTCTATAATAATATTTTGACAGACTTTTTCAAAATCTTCGCCTTCTACAATTCCTACAAAGTCGTCTCCCCCTATGTGTCCAACGAAATTGTTATCTCCACCTTTGATGTTTAAAATATTATATGTTAAAACTTTTGCTGTGAATTTTATTATTTCATCGCCTTTTGAAAATCCATAGGTGTCATTATATGCTTTAAAATTATCTAAATCGACATACAACATTGCAAATTTAATGTTGTTTTGTATTCTTCTCTTCATTTCAGCAGTGATTTGGACATTTCCTGGAAGTCCTGTTAACGGACTTACTGTTCTATTTGAATTTAATAGTCTCATTATATTTCTTATGCTCAAATAAATCACTTCTTTGTTATATGGTTTTTTGAAATATAGTTCTATATCATTATTCAATATTTTTATTTCATGATTTACGTCTGTATTTGATGAAATAACAATAATTGGAGTTATTGAGTTATTTTCATCACTTCTTATAACTTTTGCTAAGTCGATTATATCGCAAGTCAAACAGTCTTCATTTACCAATAAAATATCTGGGATGTGTTTTAATATCACCTTAAATTCTGATTGACTGAATCTTTTTAATTTTATTCCATGATCTTTTTTAAATTCTGATGTTAAATCATTAAATATTGTTTCATCATTGTCCAATATGTATATATCTTTCATTTGTACTAAGCTCCTGTTTCAATTTCTTTAACTTTTTGTTGTCCTTGCATATTTATTACAGTCACTGTTATTTTATGTTTTGTTTTACCTACTTCGATTGATGTGTTTACTTCTTTCAAATTTAAAGGTGTATCTCCTGTATTTGAAATAGCTCCATCAACATTTACTTCTACTTTTGATACACCAATTTCATCAGTAGCTTTTATACTTAGTATTCCATTTTTTGTTGATAATTCAACTTCTGGCACTAATAATCCTTTTATTGCTTTTTTTAGTGTTTCTACATTTTCTTCACCATCTACTGCTTCTATTGCTAAAATATTGTTGCCTGCTGGTATGTCCAAAGAAAATGTATGCTCTTTTTTACCTTTTTCAAACACTATTTTTTCTTGTTTTCCTCTTGAAATTATTTCTAGATTTTGTGTTG
>JABCOX020000078.1 GCA_013333395.2 Clostridiales bacterium
GAAAATATAATATAGAGATAAAGAAAAAAGAGTTTGATTCACTGATGGGAAGTGGAATTATCAATGGTGAAAAGGTAATTTTAATGAAACCACAAACTTATATGAATGAAAGTGGGAAAGCAGTTATTCAGGCTATGAATTTTTATAAATTGCCAATAGAAAATCTTATTGTAATTTATGATGATATTGATATAGATGAAGGTATTGTTAAAATTAGAAAAAAAGGTGGCCCTGGAACGCATAATGGGATGAGATCCTTAATGGAATATTTGAATAATGTTAATTTTCCGAGAGTTAGAATTGGTACTGGTAAACCTGTTTTTAAAGAGTTACTTATTCAACATGTTATTGAGAAGCTTAGTGATGAAAAATATAAAATATATGTTCCAGCGATTGAAAAAGCGGGGAATGCAGCAGTAGATATTATTGGAAAAGGCGTTGATTTAGCAATGAATTTGAATAATGGAAGTGAGTAATATGTATAAGTTATTTATTGATTCGTTAAATAATAGAGTTGGTGTGTATCAAAATGGTGAATTAGTTGAATTATATGATGATTTTAATAATATTGAAGGTAATATTTATTCTGCTAGAGTTAAAAATATTGTGGATGGTATAAAGGTTGCTTTTTGTAATATTGGTATTCAGAAAGATGGCATGCTTCAATCAAAGGATATTGTTGGATTTTCAAAAGGTGATAGGATTAGTGAAATAATCGATAAGAAGAAGTATAGATTGGTTCAAGTTATAAAGAATCCAGTTGAAGATAAGGGTCCTAAATTAACAGAGCATATTAAGCTAGTTGGTAGAAATATTATTTTAATGTTGGATGAAGGAATTTATTTTTCTGATAAATTAACTATTGATGAAAAGAGTAAATTAGCTAAATTATTGGTAAATTTGAATTTGAAATATGGCGTTATTATTAGGTCTTCTGCAGTAAATATTGCTTTTGATGAATTAGTTTTAGAAATTAGGAAATTAGCTGATCAATTTGATGAAATTATTGAAAGATATAATAATTCGTCAGAAGTCTCATGTTTATATAATGTTGGTGGAATTGTTGATAAATTAATAACTGATTTGTATTCTAAGGATTTTAAAATTGAGGTTAATAGTAAGGAAGAATTTGAATTAATAAAAACTAAATATCCGGAATCTGATGTGGAGTTTGTTGATAAAATTCTAAAAAATAAAATGAAGTCAAAGATTTCATTGAAATCAGGTGGTTATTTGATAATAGAAGAAACTTTTGCTGGTACAATGATTGATGTTAATTCGGGGAATAATATTATTTCTAATAAAGATGGTGTGTTTTTAGATACTAATATTGAAGCGGCTATTGAAATTGCAAGGCAAATGAGACTTAGGGATATGTCTGGAATAATTATTGTTGATTTTATTAATTTGAATATAATGATGAGAGAGATAAAGTTATTAGATGTTTAAGTGAATGTGCTAAATATGATAGGGCAAAAGTAAATGTTGTTGATTTTACTAAACTTCGGATTGCTTGAAATCACTAGAAAACCTATTTTTAATAAAAATAAAATTGGAAGCTTTTAAACTTCCAATTTTTCTTTTATTTTTTCTAATTCTTTGTTTCTTTTTATTTTTCTTGTTGTTGTTTTTATTAGTTCTTCATGTGAAACAATGATTTTTCTAATGTATTTATATGCAGGTATTTTTTTATTTACTAGATTTTTTATATCTTCGTTTACTTTTTCAAAGATTTCTTCATCTGTTTGGTTTGCAAAGTATTTTTCTTTATTTTCTGGAAGAATAACTATTTCTGCAAATAATACAATATCTGAATTTCTGTTTAATTTTGTATTTTCAATATGTCCGAAGACCATTGATTCGTTAACATATGAGATATCATTTATTAGTTTTTCTAATTCTTCTGGAAATACTTTTTTTCCGTTTTTGAAAACTATTACATCTTTTTTTCTACCTGTTACTGATAGTATTCCTTTTTTGTTCATTCTTCCTAAGTCGCCAGTATGGAACCAACCATCGATGATTGCAGAATTTGTGGCTTCTTCGTTTTTGTAATATCCAAGCATTACAGCATCACCACGAATTATGATTTCACCTTCACCTGTTTTGTCTGGTTCAAAGATTTTGATTTCTGAGCTTGAGAATGGAAAACCGACGCTTCCAGGTTTTTTTACATATTTGTTTTCAGCTGCTATAGCGCCCGATGTTTCGGTCAAACCATATCCTTGATAGATATCGAAACCAAAATCATATAATCCTTGAGCTGTTTCTTTATCAAGTGCAGCTCCACCAGCAATAATTGATTGTAAATTAGGACCGATGTTGTCGAAAATTTGTTTAAATACTTTTCGTCTTGTCTTTATTGATGTGTGTCTGAATATTTTTCTTAAGAAATTAACTAATTTTAATTTTTTCTTTTTTTCTAATTCTTTAATAATTCTTTTATAAATCATTTCAATTACTAAAGGGACACATACAAAACCTGTTATATTATAATCTTTGATGTTACTTGCAAAATATTTTAATCCATCGCAGAAGACTAGTGTAACACCAAGTGATGATCCGAATAAAAATGTTATTACACTCTCAAATACATGGTGAAGAGGTAAGAATGATAGGAATCTATTTCCTTCTTCAACATAGAACATTCTTTTTGTATCATTTATCACTGTACAAATTGATTTTTGTGAAAGCATTACTGCTTTTGAAATGCTGGTTGTTCCTGAAGTGAAAATCATGACTGACATTTTTTCGTTATCTATTTTTATGTTGTTATATTCTGTATGATCAAGTTTTCTTGATTTTTCTAATTCTTCTGAATAAAGTAGAGAATCTTCAAATTTTTCGTCAAAACATATTTTGTTTGGGCATGATGTTATTGCTTCATGGTATTGTTTTGCATATATTATTGTGTCTGCTTCACTACGCTCTAATAAATCAGTAATCTCGTTTAATGGTAGGGATTTATCAAGTGGTACAACTTCTATGTTTGAAGTGGTTGCAGCTAAATAAGAAACGCACCATTCATATCTATTTGGAGATATAATTGCAACTCTTTTGAAATTGTTTTTTAACATATATGCTCCAAAATCTTCGATGTCTTTTACGAAATCTTCGAATGTTTTTACGATTAATTCTTTATCAGTTGGTTTTAGTTTATATTCAAATGCTGATAATTTTAAGTATTTATTTTTGTATAATTGTACTAAATCACGTAAATCTTTAAGATTGTCGTTTTCATATACATTGTTTTTCATTTTTAAATTATATTTCATATGGAATACCTTTCTTAAAATATTCAGATTCATTATATATTAAATCTTGTCATAGTTTCAAGTTTTTGGGATTAGTTGAATTGTTGGTTGGTAATTGTTATAATTTTCTGAATTAATTATATTGGAGATTTAAAATGGATTTTAGTAAAAACTTGGAGTATGAGCTTGTCAGGTCTAAAATTAAATATATGTATATTTTAATTAGGAATGGCAAAGTTATTGTTAAGGCTCCAAATGCTATTTCTGAGAATAGAATTAGAAATTTTATTAATTCAAAGGAAGAGTGGATTAATAAAAAGTTGAAAGAGTTTGAAAAGAAGTCTTTTAAAGAGAAATCGTATGTTAGTGGTGAAGTGTTTAAAGTTTTAGGAAATGATTATACATTAAATATTGAATATGGTGATTTTGAAAAGGCAAGTGTTAATTTGGATAATGGGTATATTAATATTTGTGTTAGTGAAAATTGTAAAACTGAGAAGATTAAAGAACTTATTGAGAAAATGTATTACAAAATTGCTTTAATGATTGTTGATAAATCAGTAAATATGTGGAAAAATATACTTAAAATTGCTCCTGATGTGGTGGTGATAAAAAAGTTGAAAACTGCATGGGGGAAGTGTAATTCTAAGAGAAAGATAACAATTAATCCCGATTTAATGAAGTATGACCAAAGGGTTATTGATTACGTTGTTTTACATGAGTTTTGTCATTTGAGA
>JABCOX020000079.1 GCA_013333395.2 Clostridiales bacterium
GAGAAAGAAAATATTGGCTAGTATTTTAATAATGATTATTGTGTTCGTCGGAATTAATATGATTTTAATAAATTCATCTGTATTGGCTGATTCTCATAGATTTGATTACAATGGTGAATTAAACGAAGTAAAATACCCTGGCTTTAAAGCCAAACTTGATGCAATAAAAAGGGAAAGACCCGGCTGGAAAATTAGAATAATGGAAACTGGTCTTGACTGGAATGAAGTTATTAGAAGAGAGGGGGATGGAGTTGGTAGATCACCCCGTTCTTTAGTACAAGGTAAATATGGTGAATGGATTGTTAGTAATCAAATATATGATAACGGATCTTGGAGAGCTGCTTCTGATAAAGCAATATCTTATGTGATGGATCCTAGAAATTGGCTTAATCCTAATAATTCATCTATTTTGCAATTTATGCAATTATCATATTTTGAAGTAAGCGATGAAAATGTAAAAGTTGCATTAAAAGATACTTTTTTTGATAATATGGAAAATGCTAGAATAATTAATAATGTTTCTAGGGACTATAATATAAATGTATTTTTTGTTGTAGCAAGAATTATTCAAGAACAGGGATATAAGGGTAGTGCTACATGGAAAATGGATTCTGATGGTAAGTCATATTATAATCCTTTTAATATTAATGCAAGTGGAAATGGTGTTTCTGAAATTATCAAAAATGCCTTACAAAGAGCTAAGGATAAAGGTTGGGATACTTTCGAAAAAGGCCTTAGAGGTGGAATTGAAAAAATTGGTACGGATTATATTAATGAAAAGCAGGATACTTTATATTTGCAAAAATTTGATGTTGAATCAAAAGGAACTTTATATAGCCATCAATATATGCAAAATATTGATGCACCTAGAACAGAAGCAAGTATATTAAAAAGTAAAATGGATAAAATTAATGGGGTATTGGACAATAATGTTGTATTGTTAATTCCTGTTTATAATAATATGCCTGCTACACCTGCTGCTGAACCAAATGGTAACATTGATATTGGACCAATTAATATCCAATTAAAAAATAATCATACTGATTGGAATGTGAGAGAGAATGCAAGTATTTCTTCAAAATCAGTTGCCAAAGTAGCTAATAGCAGTACAATAGTTTTATCAATTATGAGAACAAATGATGGTTGGCATAGAGTTGTTTTAGTTGACGGAACATTTGGATATATTAAATTTGAAAATGATGTTTGGGAACAAGTAAACGATGTTAAGAATACGAATGAAGCTATGATTGTTAAAGGTGATGATGTTGCCTTAAGAGCAGGTCCTGGAACAAATGAGCCTATAATAATGAGATTAAGTAAAAATTCAATTCTTACAAGAGTTGATAATACTGGCAGATATAATATAAATGGTTATGTTTGGGATAGAGTTGAATTACCAAATGGTAAAAAAGGTTTTGTTGCTAGAAATTTCTTAGAAGATACTAAGAAGGCAAATAATATATATAGAGTAAAGGTTAACGACTATTTAATTATGAGGGATGCTCCTAATGGTCAGGATATTCGTCATTTAGGTGATGGTGTTTTAGTAACTGTTCTTGAAAGAGCTAATGAAAAAGTAAATGGTTACTTCAGAGATAAAATCATTACTGCTGAAGGTGCTGTAGGTTATGTAGCACGTGACTATTTGGAAAATGTGAATGGTGAAGAAAAAGAAGAGCCTAAAAATAAGCCAGAGCCACAACTAAGTGTACAACCTGCTCCACAACCTGAAAAGAAACCAGAAAATGTGAATGTTAATTCTAAATTAATAGATAATAAAAATGATGAGAAAAAAATAATAAGAGTTTCTCCAGAAGCTAGGGCCGATGATTTGAAAAAGAAATATAGTAATGTTAAAGATATTTCTAATAATGATTTGGGAACTGGTACTACCGTTAAGATAGATAATAAGGAATATAAAATTATCAAAATTGGCGATGTTAATGGTGATGGTGAAACTGACGAAATAGATGCAATTTTAATTTTAAGAAAATCTATAGATATAATTCAATTTAATAATATACAAAATGAGGCTGCTGATGTTGATAAAGATGGAAATTCTGATGAAATAGATGCACTTCGAATATTGAGATATACAATAGGATTAAATGAAATTAAATATTAAAGAGGTAGAGAATGAAGAAAATAAATAAAATTTTAATTACGATATTTTTAGCTACTGTATTTACTGTTTTTTTAAATTTGAAATCAGTTTATGCTAGGGTTGTTAGTACTGATAGAAGTAATGTGGAACCTGGTTCTACAGTCACGATAGATGTAAGTTCAACAACTAATGTAACAAGTCTAAAAATTAACAATGTTTCATATCCAGATTTAACAAAAGTATCAGTTGTTAATTTAAAAGGTGGAGATGTTAGTGGTGATAAAGTAATTCAAACTACAGCACAAGAGTTTTCAGGTGCGGTTGGACGATATAGTTTTAAAGTTCCAAATGGATATTCTAAAACTTATACTGTAACTTTTAGTGGAAGAACTGTTAATAAAGACTTAGTCCCAGAGAATTTTACTTCTGTAGCAACTATTAAAACTAAAGCTGAACCTAAAAAAGAAGAACCAAAGAAGGAAGAACCTAAAAAATCTTCTGAGGAAGTGAGTAAGAAGGAAGCTGACAAATCAAATAAAATTGCTGTTGAGAAAGCTATTGATACAACTAAATCAAACAAATCTTCAAATAATTATTTGAAAAATATTTCAACTAGTTTAGGTACATTGTCACCTGCGTTTAATAGAAGTCAAACATCATATATATTATCATTCCCTTATGATTTTGATTATAAGACACTTGAAAAAATATCAATAAATGCTGTTAAAGAAGATACTAAAGAAAAAATTGAAGGTACTGGAGTAAAAGCAGTTAAAGTTGGTACTAATGTTTATAATCTTGTGGTTACAGCAGAAAATGGTGAAACAAGAACATATGCAATTAAATTAATTAAACCTGAAATCTCAGAAGATAAAAATATGAGATTGGCAACATTGAAATTATCATACATAGATGAAAGTGGAAAAACAGTTGAGTTGCCAATTGATAAAACATTTAATGCAGAAACATTTGAATATTCCTTAAATGTTGAAAGCATAGTAAAATCAATAAAAATTGATACAACTTTACCGGAAGGTTCTGAGGGAATAAAAGTTTCTGTTTCTGGAAATGAAGATTTACAAGATGGTGAAAATGTAATTACTATTACTTTAGTTAATGAACATGATGATACTGAAAATCCTAAAAAAACAATTTATACAATTAAGGTTAATAAGGCGGCAGCAGTAACAGCGGAAACAGCCATTATGCAACCTGTTGAAAAAGCACCGGAAAAGAAAGTGAATTTTAAATTGATTATTGGTAGTATTTTAGGAATTATTTTGTTATTAATAATAATTTTAATTATTTTATTAATTGTTAGTAAAAAGCAAGTTAAAGATAATGAACCTGATGATTATGGATTTATTTCTGAAGATGATGAAAATGGTGAAGATAATGAAGATTACGAAGATGGTAATGAAGATAACTATGATATGAATTATACTGAAAATCCTAATCAAGAAAGTTTTGATACTGGATACATTCCTGATGAAGGATTTGTGAAAAATGAAGATATTGAAAAAGCTAAAATTTTAGGTGGCTATGAATCAAAGATTTTAAATTCTGATTTTGATGACACACCTGAGTTTGATGAAGAAATTTCATCATCTTTTAATGATGAAAAAAAGAATAATAGACATCAAAAAGGTAAAAGATTTTTATAATGGATGGGGCTCTAAAAAGAGCCTCTTATTTTTTTGCTATTCAATAATGGATAATCTGTGATTTTCTTATAATATTAAGATTTTAAAGTGTTAAAAACCTTTACAAATCGAGCATTTAAAGATAAAATATAGGTGTATAAATGGAGGAAATATGGACATTAATTTAATTGATAATAAAGAAGAAAAAATAGAATTGGCCAAAAAAGTTTTGGGTTTTGTTAAAGATGGACAAACTATTGGTTTTGGATCGGGTTCTACTTCTTATTTGACAGGTATTGAGATAGGTAAATTGGTTAAAGAAAAAGGAATTAAGATTACAGCGGTTCCTACATCTTCATATATGTTTGAATTATGCAAAGAATACGGAATAGAGACAGCTGAGTTACATTATAAAAGTATTGACTGGTCTTTTGATGGAGCTGATGAAGTTGATTGGAATAACAATATGATTAAGGGAATGGGTGCTGCAATGTTTAAAGAAAAGCTTAATATCCTTAATTCTAAGAAAACATATATTTTAATTGATAATTCTAAATTTGTTAATTTTTTAGGAGAAAATCATCCTATTCCAGTTGAAGTATTTCCTACATCTGAAGAATATGTTAGTGAAAAGTTAAGAGAGCTAGGAGCAGTGGATATTGCATTTAGAGGTTCTACGGAAAATGAAAATTCGATTTTGGATGTTAGATTTGATAAAATTGATGAATCTTTAGAAAAAAAGATAAAGGCTATTACTGGGGTAATAGAGTCTGGATTATTTATTGGTTATGATGTTGAAATAATTCATAGATAGGAGACACTGTGAAAAAGATATTGTTTGCAGCATATTCACTTGATGTTGGTGGAATTGAGACTGCATTGATTAATTTGTTAAAAGAAATATGCAATGATTATGAAATTACTCTTGTACTTGAAAAAAAAGAGGGAATTTTCTTAAAAGAGTTACCTGAAAATATAAAGGTTATTGAATATAGAAAATCAAATAGTTCAAATGTTTTTTTTAGAAAATTGCAGAATTTTTTAAAACAAGTGATGTTTAAATTTAAGTATAAAAATAAATTTGATTATTCTGTATGTTATGCAACTTATAGTTTTCCATGTTCCTTTGTAGCTAGGACTGCGAGCAAAAATCCTATATTGTTTGTACATAATGATTATATGAGTTTTTATAATAATGATGTTAAGCAGTATAAAGAGTTCTTTTATAATTTACAGGTTTTTGAATATAAAAAAATAATTTTCGTATCAAGTTATGATAAAGCTGTTTTTGATATAAAGCTTCATGAGTTTTCTAATAGAACAATGTTTATTAACAATTTAATTGATTATAAAAAAATAATTGATAAATCAAATGAAGATGTTGAAGACTTTAAAGAAAGCAATGAGGTTACTTTTGTTAATATTGGTAGACATGATGAAAAACAGAAAAAGCTTAGTCGAATTATTACTGCTACTAAAAAGTTAAATAGGGAAAAGTATAAATTTAGAGTTGTTTTTATTGGTGATGGAATTGATGATGAAAAATATTTTAAACAAGCAAATGGTGTTAAAAATATTGAGTTTTTGGGGGTAAAAAAGAATCCTTATCCATATTTAAAAAAAGCGGATTGTTTGCTTATGTCATCACAGTTTGAAGGATATCCGGTAGTGTTTGTTGAATCGATGATTTTGAATAAACCAATTGTTACTACTTTGGTATCTGATGCAAATAAAGATATTAAGGATAAATTTGGAATTGTTACAGAGAATTCACTTGATGGTGTTTATGTTGGTATGAAAAAGTTTTTGGATGAAGGGTTTGAAATTAAGGAAAAGTTTAATCCTGAGAAGTTTAATAAAGATATAATAGATGAACTAAAGAAAGTGTTTAGTTAATTTAGGAGAAAAGATGATTAGTTTTATTGTGCCGGCGTATAATGCTGAAAAGACAATAGATAAATGCTTAAATTCTATATTTGAATTGGATAAATGCAGTTTGGATTATGAGGTTATTGTAATTAATGATGCTTCTAAAGATTCAACTCATGAACATATTGTAAAATATAGTGAAAAGGATAATTTTATTTATATTAATAGTGATAAAAATCAAGGTATTTCGGCTGCGAGAAACAGAGCTGTTAAAAGTGCCAGTGGTGAATATTTGATATTTGTTGATTCAGATGATTATATTCAAAGTTCATTACTTTGTGATATTGAAGAATATGTTATACAAGGTGTGGATTTAATAAAATGGAATGCACTTATAACTGAAGAAAATTATAATTATCTAAAAAATGATTTGGATTTAGCTGGTTCATATCCGGAATTGGTAAAGTTTGATATTTGTAATGGTTCTGAAGCGTTTAATAATTTATTTGGAAAAGATAATTTATTATCATGTGTTTGGTGTTATGCTATTAAAAAGAAAATTTTTGAAAGATTTCCAGAAGGAAGATATCATGAAGATTATGCAAAAATGATTTTAATGATTCTTAAGGCTAAAACTGCAGTATCTATTGGTAAGTATGAATATAATTATGTGATGTCAAATAATAGCATTATGAGAAATAAATCAATCGAGAAGATGGAAAAGAAAATGGTTGATATTTTATTTAATTTTGATAATTTGATTGAAAAAATAGATAAATTAAAGATTGATCAATTTACTAGGGAAAATGCTTATATGTATGCGATGTATTCGTTAGTTGTTGTTGAAAATGATTTATGCCATAGTTTAAAAAAGATTTTTCATAAAGAATTGAGAAAAAGAAAAGTTTATAAATATATTGCAGTTAGAAATTTTAAATCATTTATAAAGAAAATATTGTTTTTTATAAAATATTAGAGGGGTATGTATGGCTGAAATTAGTGTAATTGTTCCTGTGTATAATGTTCAAAAATATTTAAGAAAATGTTTAAATTCATTAGTTAAGCAAACTTTTAAAGATATTGAAATTATTGCAGTTAATGATGGTTCAACAGATGATTCAGAAGAAATA
>JABCOX020000080.1 GCA_013333395.2 Clostridiales bacterium
AAAAATCATATTGATAAATCCTTTGTGTATTAAATAATTTTCTTTTGAAAAACTTTTTTCTTTAATTGATTCTCTGACATATTCTATTATCCTTGTTTCTATATTATCTGGATTTACTATTTTTTCAAACATTTGACTTTTTATTAATGCATATCCTTTTTTCTTTGAATCTTCTAGCTTATATACCGTGAACTCTGTATTTAATCCTTCCCATTCATTGTAGCGCTTTTCTAATTCTAACTCAGGTACTTTCTTTAAGATTGTTTCAAATTGTGGAACTCCTTAAATGCTCTTTCCTGCATAATTGTCCCATCAAATCTAAAAAAAGTAACCCATTCTGCGTAGTATTTTTTACAAAAATATTCTAACTCTGATTTTTCTGCATCTGTATCGAATACTTCTTCTACAATTATATGGTTTTTATTTAAATCTTTTTTTATTAATACTGATACAACTGATTTATTTTCTAATAAATATACAATTTGTTTATTACTAATCTTAAATTGTTTATATTCTGTGTGTTTTAAAAAATTGTTTAATGCTTTTATAAAAGCTTGTAATGTTGCTTCCATGTCTCCCTCTTTTCGCTGTTATTATACATTATTTTTATCATAGTTGCAAAAGAGTTTAATAAATATCTTAAATATATTGATTAATATTCATTTATATTATAATCTAGCTTTGGAGGTTTTTATGGTACATGAAATGAAGTTAAACGATAGAGCTATGGACAATATTTCTATCGGAGTAAAAAAGTTTGAATTACGATTATTTGATGAAAAAAGAGCAAAAATTAAATTAAATGATTATATAATTTTTAAAAGTCTTTCTGAATCTTCAAGAACTTTAAAAGTAAAAGTTCTTGGTTTGCTGCATTATAATAGTTTTGAAGATTTGTTTAATGATGTCGATTATAATTTATGCGGTCCTGCAGATAGTCTGAATGCAAAGCTCGAAAGATTGCATAATATTTATCCAATTAATGAAGAATTAAAATATGGTATTTTAGCTATTCGTATCGAACCTATTTAAAATAAATTATATTTAAAAAGACAAGTTCAGTTTATACTGAGCTTGTCTTTTATTATTTTATAATTCAAATTGTGAATTATATAGTTTTGCATAAAAACTCTCTTTTTTCATTAATTCCTCGTGGTTTCCTTGTTCTATGATGTTTCCATCATACATTACTAATATTATATCTGCATTTTTTATAGTTGATAGTCTGTGTGCTATTATGAATGATGTTCTGCCTTCTGTTAATTTGTCCATTGCTTTTTGTACCAATTCTTCTGTTCTTGTATCAACATTTGATGTTGCTTCATCTAAGATTAAGAATGGTGTATTTTCTAGCATTCCTCTAGCAATTGTTATTAATTGTTTTTGTCCTGCCGAAATAGAATCGTTTTCATTCATTTGAGTATTTAATCCATCTGGCAGTGATTTGATAAAATGTGTTATTCCTATTTTATCACACACTTCAAATATTTCTTCATCTGTTAAATTATCTCTGTTGAATGCAATATTTTCACGTATTGTACCCTCAAACAACCATGTATCTTGTAATACCATTGTAAATAATGATGCAATGTTTTCTCTACTTAACTCTTTTGTACTTATTCCTTCTATTTTGATATCTCCTGAATTTATTTCATAGAATTTCATTAATAAATTTACTAGAGTTGTTTTTCCTGCACCGGTTGGTCCGACAATTGCTATTTTTTGTCCTGGCATTGCTTCTACTGTAAAGTCTTTGATTATTTCTCTGCTTTCATCATATCCAAAATGAACATGCTCAAATGATATCTTTCCTTTTACTTCTTCCGGTTTTAAAATATGTTTAACTTCTTCTGCTGGTAATTCTTCTTCATCTAAAAATTCAAACACTCTTTCTGATGCAGCTGCAGTTGATTGCATACTTGTAAATGCTTGTGCAATTTGTGATAAAGGAGATGAGAATAATCTTACATAAGTCATAAATTCAACTATTACTCCAAATGTGATTTTGCCACTGCTTGCTAACAATGCTCCTACTATACATACTGCTACATATCCAAAATCACCTACAAACTGCATCATTGGCATCATTAATCCTGATATAAATTGACTTTTTCTGTTTGCTTCATATAAATTTTGATTTAATGTGTTAAATTTTTCAGTTGATTCTTTTTTACCATTGTATGCTTTTACTACTACTAAGTTTGAATATACTTCTTCAACATGTGAATTTAGCTTTCCTAATTCAGTTTGTCTCGCTGTAAAGTATTTTTGAGATTTTGCTAATACAAACCCCATGAATGCAAATCCAAACATTACTGATAGTACTGCTGTTATTGCCATTATCCAGTTTGTATAAAACATCATAATCAATGTTCCAAAGAATAGTACAATTGCTGATACCATTGTTGCTAATGATTGATTTAGCGTTTGTGCCACTGTATCTACATCATTTGTTACTCTTGATAGAATATCTCCAGTTTGATTTTTATCAAAATATTTTAATGGTAGTTTGTTGATTTTGTTTGAAATCCTTTTTCTTAAATTTTCTGCAAATCTGTTTGATGTCTCTGACATTAAATATTGTTCAAAATATGAAAATAATGTGCTTAGTACATATATTATTATTAACACTATAGTTATTTTCTTTATATTGTCTATATTCATTTTAGGTTTGATTATTTCTTGTACTGATTGCGGTAATTGCTCAACCTTACTATACAATTCTTTTGCATTATTGTTATTATTTAAGGTTTGCATTATTTGCATTGTTTTAATTTGATCTTCGATACTAATTTCTTTTCCATCGATTGTTATGTCTTTTTGTAATTTGCTTATTGATATTTGTTTTTCTAATTCTTGAATATTTTTTGTATTTACTACTAATCCTTTTGATATCTCATCAACTAATTTTGCTAGCCTTTTGGGTGCGATTATTGAAAATATTGAACTAAATATTGCTAGAATTATTGAAATTATTATCATTATTTTAAATTTATTTAATTCTTTTAATAATCTTTTTATATATTCAGAGAAATTCTTTGCTTTGTCATTTGAATTTGTTGGTATTCCTCTATTACTAGGCATTTTCTAATTCCTCCTTTGTTAATTGTGATAGTGCAATTTCTTTATATACTTCGCAATTTTTTAATAGCTCTTTATGTATGCCGATTCCGACACATTTTCCATTATCCAATACCACAATTTTGTCTGCATGCATTATTGTTCCAATTCTTTGAGCTACAATCAATGTTGTTGCGTCTTTAGTATATTCTTTTAAGGCTTTTCTTAATATTTTATCTGTTTTGTAATCAAGTGCTGAAAACGAGTCATCAAATATATATATTTCTGGATCTCTTGCAATTGCTCTAGCTATTGAGAGTCTTTGTTTCTGTCCTCCTGAAATGTTTGTTCCACCCTGTGATATATTTGCATCATATTGGCCTTCCATTTTCAATACGAATTCTTCTCCCTGTGCTACTTTTAATGCTTCTTCTATTTTTTCTTGTGTTATTTTTGATTTTCCATTATCTCCATACATAATATTCGATTTTACTGTTCCATCAAATAACATTGCTTTTTGTGGAATATAACTCATTCTGTTTCTTAATTCTGCTTGCGTATAGTCTTTGACATTTTGCCCATCTACTAAAACTTCACCTTCTGTTGCATCATAGAATCTTGGTATTAAATTTACTAATGTTGATTTTCCGCTTCCTGTTGAACCAATAAATGCTACTGTCTCGCCTTGGTTTGCTTTAAATGATATTTTCTCCAATAAAGACTCTGAAGCATCTGGATATTTAAATGATACATCTTTAAATTCAATTGTTCCTTTTTCTGTAACTCCTGCAATTCCTTTGTTTCCATCTTTGATACTATTTTCTGTTTCTAATACTTCTTTTATTCTACCTGCTGATACTTCTGCTCTTGGTAACATGATAAATATCATGACTAACATTAGGAATGACATGATTATTTGTATTGCATAACTTGAAAATACTACCATGTTTCCGAATATTGATATTTTATCTGTTAATAATGCATCATTAATTAATTTGATTCCTATTAAATATATTGATAATGTTAGTAAATACATTACTATGTAAATTAATGGTTGTATTACTGCAAATGATTTTTGAATGAATAATTGTGTTTGTGTTAAATCTGTATTTATATCATTGAATTTTTCTTCTTGATATTTGCTTGCATTAAATGCTCTTACAACTCTTATTCCTGTTATATTTTCCCTTGCTTTAGAATTTAATTTATCTGTTAATTTTTGAATCTTCTTAAACTTTGGTAGTACGAAAACTACAATTAAAGCCACTGCAATTAGTAATACTAAAACAGCTATCCCTGTTGCTGCACTCCATTCCCATCCTTTATTTAAGATTTTTCTTATTCCCCATATTGCTGTAACTGGTGCTTTAACTAATATGTGTAATCCCATTGCTATAAATGATTGTATTTGTGATACATCATTTGTTGTTCTTGTTATCAAGCTACTGGTTGAAAATTCTTTTACTTCATGTAATCCTAAATCTTCGACTTTTTCAAAAATTTCTTTTCTAATTCTTTTTGAAAAATTTGCTGCTACATTTGCCACTAGATATCCTGTTATTATTGTTAATATTAAACTTCCTAGTGAACATACTAACATCATTCGTCCATTTTTCCAGATATCTGCCATCTGGCTTCCTTCTGTTTTTACTAATTGTGTAATTTCTGACATGTAGTCAGGTGTTTTTAAATCTAGATATACTTGAGTTATAATCATAATTATTGAAATTATTATAAAAAGCACATCTTTTTTACTGAATTTTTTGAATAATTTTAGCATTTTTCCTCCTTTTGATCTTCTATAATTGATTCACGTGTTATTTCCTTTATTCTTTTTACTATTCTTATGAATTCTAATGAATCTTTTTCTCCTAAAGTTTCTACTAAGCGCTCTACATACCTTTTAACTTTTTCTTGATGTTCTTCAATTTTTGTTATGCCATTTGTTGTGATTGATATTACTATTTTTCGTTTATCTTCTTCTGATTTGCTACGTTTTATTAAGCCCTTCTTCTCTAAGCTATTTAGAGTGCTTGCAATTCTTGCGCTACTTACTTGTAAATGACTTTCTAACTCGTTTGATGATATATTATTTTTTTCATTTAATAAATAGGCTAGAATTCCTACTTCTCCTTTTGATAAATCTCCTATTATTTCTTGTATATGCTGTTTCTGCCTTTTAGGCTTTACAAAAATCTCCATTATCTCTTTTACTATCTCTGAAGTTTTCATTTCGACTCCTTTTCACTAATAATGTTAGTAAATTTATCACTATTTTTACTTGTTGTCAATGATTTTAAGACAAAAAAATCAGTACACTATGTACTGATTTCATTGTTATTATTTAGTTTTATACATTTTTATTATTTCTTTTAAACTTAGTTTTGTACCATTATTTATTATTGCATTTGTATATACTTTAATTGCAATATGTGCAATTAATATATTTGTCATTATTAATATTAATACTGATATTATCATGTCCCTTGGTGTTGCCACTCCAACCATTACTCTAAATGGCGCTGAGAATGGTGATGAAAATGGTACCATTGATGATATCAAATTCAAACTACTTGTTGGACTTGTTATTGTAAAATATGCTAAGTAAAAGCTCATTACTGCAATCAATGATGCAGGTGTTGCTGCTGATTTAACTTCTTCCGGATTACTTACAAATGATCCAGTTAATGCATATAATAAAGCATATTCCATATATCCTAGTATAAAGTAAACTACTATGGTTATTCCAAGTGTCGGCGTTATTGTTGATAAATCAAGGAATGCCGATAGCATATTTTTGTCTACAAATGTATTTATACTTACAACTGATATTAATACTATTAATAATAATTGTATTAATCCTGCTAATCCTATTCCAAATGTTTTTCCTAATACAATATTTCTTGCTTTTGTGTATGTTACAAGTGTTTCAACTATTTTTGATGTTTTTTCTGTTGTAATTGATGTTGATACTTGATATGCAAATGTATATATTGCTCCGAATAGTAGCCCTGTTAATGCTAATATTACAAAAATATTTTTATTTGCATCTTTTTCTTGGCTTGATACTATTGTATATTCAAAATTTGGTTCCAATGATTTTATTTGTTGTTCTGTTAGATTTAGCTTTTTTAATTGATTTTGTGAATAAATTTCTTTTAATGCTTTTTGAATATCCACTGGCGAATTCATCATTAGTGAAGTGTTTTCAACTACATATTCTATTTTAATGCTTCCTTCAGCTTTACTAACTATAATTCCTTTTTTTATATCTTTATTTTTTATTTTAGTTTTAACATCTGCTAATGATGTCTTTTCTTTTGCAATTATAAATTCATTATTTAATCCTAATTCATTTATTCTGTTTAATTGATTTTCAAATACATTTTCATTATCTACAATCAATATTTTGTCTTTTTCATTGTTATTTGCTAGCTTTGGTATTATTTTTGTAAATGCTGATGCTAAAATAATCATTAAAATCATTATTATTGTTGATACTATAAATGCTTTTTGTTTTAACGCTTCTATTAATGTAAATTTTGTTACTATTAGTATATCTCTCATGTTATTCACCCACCTTTTCTATAAATATGTCGTTTAATGTAGGTTTTTGAATTTCAAATTTATCAATTACTATATTATTATCTACAAGGTTCTTTAATAGTTTGTGTGCTTGTTCTTCATTATTTATTTTAATTTTATAATTGTTGTTTGCAACTAATTCAATTTCCATGTTATTTTCTTCTATGTATTTTGTTACATCTTGTTTTGTATTTAAACTCAAACGGTTTGCAGGATATCCTTCCTTAATTTCTGATAGATTTCCCTGTAATACTGTTTTTCCTTTATTTAAAATCAGAATATTTTCGCAAAATTCTTCTATTGTTGGCATTTGATGTGCTGACATTATTACATATTTTCCGTCTTTTACTAATTCAATGATTATATTTTTTAATAATTCTGAATTGACTGGATCTAATCCACTAAATGGTTCATCCAGTACTACTAGTTCTGGATTATGTAATATTGCTATCATAAATTGAATCTTTTGTTGATTTCCTTTTGATAGTTTATCTGCTGTCATATTCATGTATTGTTCTACTTTTAATTTTTTTGACCATTTATCAATTGATGCTATTATATCCTCTTTTTTCATGCCTTTTAATTCTCCGAAATACATCAATTGATTTTTAATCTTTATTTTTTGATATACGCCTCTTTCTTCTGGTAAATATCCAAAATTGACCGCTTCACGGCTTACTTTCTTATCGTTCCATGTTATTTCACCACTATCATT